>DATNQL010000703.1:0-20338 GCA_036704025.1 Stenomitos sp. | reverse complement strand
TCTCCCCCCTCTCCCCACTGCTCCTCATCACCCTCATCACCCCAATCGACCCAATCGACTCCAACTTCTAAATAGGCTTTTGCCTCATCAACAACAGCATCTTGCTCCTGAATGGGAGTGAGAGGATGAGCAACAACTTCGTCAAGGCTCGTTTCATCTAGCCATTCCTGAACTTGGCTGAAGTCTAGAGGGAAATCTGCTGAATGATCTGGCTCTAAAAATGCCTCGACCTCTTCAGGAGGGGTAAGGTTCTCAATGGGGTTGGGTTGCTCAATCTCCGTCAGGTTTGCCCAATCTTCCAGGGGGAAAACATCCAGAACGTCTGTGCTTTCAGGAACGGGTGAATTTTCCCCTAAATTCAGTGCATCGAGGAATGCTCCAACGTTAGCGAGTGTGTCTGTTTGACTGGGTTCATCGAGAAACGCATCAGACGGGTTTGGTTCCAGGGAAAAGAGGTTGGATTGTGCCAAGAAATCAGCCCCGAATTGAGCTGAGTTATCGTCTGAGGTCATGTCTAGGAGCGATCGCGGCTCTTCAACCTGCCGATGATCCACACTTGCCTCAAAACGGGCAAACTCAAAGGGAACCGATTTCCCGCTTTGCTTAGCACAAGTCTTGAGTGCCTGAAACAGAAGCGACCACTGGGATTGACCCAACTTTTGCTCTTTAGACAATCGCCAAATCGCATTGTCTGGATGATTCAACAATCTCTGTGCTTGAGCCAGCAGATCTGTCCAGCCTTGAGCTAATTGCAACTCCTGACCAATTTGCTCGAGTTGTTCTAGAGTTTGCTTTGCCGTCTGGAGCGTGCGATCGGGTACCCTTCCCTGAGGGGGTAGTTGCTCTAAGGCAATTTCCAATTCCAGTACAACCAGGTCGAATCCTTGTTCAGCAAAGTCCTGATGAAGTTGTCTGATCTCATTCCACTGAGAGAGGTAGCGTTTTTGAATTTCCTCATGAAGTACCTGAATCCGGTTCAGGAGGGGGTCGTTTTCCTCGGATTGTTGAAATTCAACGGTGACCGTCAGTAACTCTCCTGCCTCCAGCAAGGCTTGACTCAGATGACCATCACTGAGAACCGGAGCCAGTTCTAGATAGCGTAAATCGGATAGCACCTCTTCTAGAGCTGTTGCCACTTCCAAAACCGCTAAGGCTCCGACCGTCACAGCGCCACCTTTGATGGTGTGAATACAACGGTAGAGTTCCTGAATATCCGCTCGCCAGGATGACGGTTGGAGAGACTGGGTAATCTGGCTATATTTTTGCAGATACTCGTGAGTATCAATAATGAAAAGACTATATAGCTCTTGTTGTAATTGAGCGTCAGCGAGGGCTTCAATGCCTTGGGAAGAATCAATCTCTGGAATCGACATAATTCAAATAAAGAGATTCAGAGAAACTATTGAGATATGAGATGGTTCTCCGAGACTGGAGTGAGTGTGCAAGCCAGAGTCGGTGGTGGAGCCACGTCCGAGACGGGGTGTTGTTCGGGGTGCAGTTGGAAAAATTCAACCGTTTGCAGCAAGGTTCGAGCTAATTGCTCCATATGCTGAGCCTGTTCTCTCGTCACACCGGCGCGATTGAAGGTTTCAGTCGAGATGCCAGAGATATAGTGAACCAATTCCAAGGTGGTTTGAGCCGCATCGGCGATCGCTTGACTTGATTGTGTCACTTGCTGACCCATGTGTGCCACTCGCTCACTCACGGACAGAATCGTGTTAAAGGCTTGCTGGGACTGCTCTACACCCGTGGTGAAGTTGCCCACCTGCTGACTAATTTCTTGGACATCAAAGTTGAGTCCAGATACCACAGTTTGAATTTGGTCTGTTCGTTGTTGTAGCAGAATTAAGCTTTGTTTGGTTTGGGTTGCCAACTGATTCACCTGCCCTGAAATCACCTCAAATTCACGAGTGATCACCGCCATTTGTTCTGGATCTTCTTGTACCTTGGCTCGGTTCGAGAGCATGGAAGCATTCACCGCCAGGATTTGGGACATGGCGGTAATGCGTTGCTGATCTTTCACGAACTGAGTGGCGAGTTCAACGTAATTGGTTAGAGTTTCAGTGCGTTGAACAATGTTGGAACTCTCTCGCTGTAGCCCTTGAATCCCTTGGCTCATGGTCATGATTTCTTGCTGTCCCCGATCAATGGCAGCCTGTGTTAATTGAACGGCTTCATCGGTGGCAACCGCCTGCAACGCGGCATCCTGAGCTTGGTTGTTGACTTGTTCCATCAACGTTTGCACTTGAGCCACCGATTGCATTTGCTCTTGGACACTCTCCGCCACAGCCACGGCTAACTGCTCCAAGTCTTCGGTTCCCTGAGTCACGCGAAAGGCGGCACGTAAAACCAGCGCCATCACTTGACCTAGTCGTTCCACAAGGCGGTTCAAGGTATCTCCCACCAATCCTGTCACACGAGGACTCACCTCGGCTTCTACCGTCAAGTCTCCACCCTCAACAGCGGAAATCACATTCAGTAGGTGTTCGACTTCTTGCTGCAAGGCTTGGCTTTCCTCGTTCAGGGTGGCGGTTCGTTCGGCAACTCGCTCCTCTAAGCCTTTGCGGATCTCTTCCACCGCCGCAAACGACTCTCGTAATTGTTGCGCCATCTGGTTAAAGGATTGTTCTAAGACACCCAATTCTCCAAAACCTTTCACTTCCAGGGTTTGGTTCAGATTTCCAGCCGCGATCGCTTGAGAGGCTTGACTTAACCGAATTAACGGATCGACGAACCAGCGGGAGGCGAGATAACCCAAAAAGGTAGCCACGATTAAAGACAATCCACACAACAGGATGGTGTTGCGCGTGTTGGCATTAATTTGTTGCATGAAGTCGGACTCGGATGTGACGACCACAATCCGCCAGTCCAAGCCCCATTGATCTTTCCAAGGGGTTACCTTGACGAATCGTCGCTCTCCTTTGAAATGAAAGTTCAACAGTTGTTTGTGCTGAATGTTCTCAAATCCCCCAACGGATTTTTTGATGTATCGAGTTGCGGCACTGATCAGCTCGTCAGAGCTCTTTTCCGATTGTAGTCGTTGGGGCTTCCCATCAATGATGGCATAGGGTCGCGATTTTCCCGAATTCGCAACCATAAAACCGTTTTTTTCGACAATGAACAGCTTTGCCGAAGGGCTGACATCTAGCGTATTGAGAAACGTACTAATTTGCGAAAGGATTAAGTCAATTCCAATCACACCCAGAAACGTTTTGTTATTGTTATATACGGGATAACTGGATGAGATTGACAAAACTTCTGGCTTATCTTCCCATTGATAAACCTCAGTCCAAAGCGGGTGACCGACTCGCGCGGCTTCCGCATACCAGGCTTCTGTTCTCGGATCGTAGGACTTCGTGTCTTTTAACTTTGTCCGATTGCCACGCTCATCTGTTTGGTAGACGTACAACTTGCCTCCGGTGGATGAACGAGACACTTCATTAATCAGCAAATTTCCATCATCCAAACGCTCCACTCCAATAAACTCACCTTTTGTATTGGCATAGTTGTTATAGCCAATATTAAAGACCTTCATTTGCCGCCAAAAATATTTTCCCAGCCTTCTGAAGTTTTCCAGGTCTAAGGATTCTAATTCAACCGCATCTAGGTTAATTTGATTGAGCTGATGAGGGATCTTTAAGTAAGAGTCAAGGTGGGTTGAGACGCGCTCGCTCACTTCTGTTTGCAACCGTCCAGCCATCTCATTGACGGCCTGCTGACCGTGGCGAATGGAAAGCCATCCGGTGAGTCCTACAGCGGTAACCATTGGCACCACAAACGATGTGACAACTAAGACCCGGATACTGACCTGACGCCGAATCCCAAAGTTGGGGTTTTGGGGGGTGGGCGGTGGTGCTGAAGCCCCGTTCAGCTGAGTTTCTTGAAGTGGAGCAACGATAGTGGGTTGAGTTTGGAGGGTTGCCATACGAGGATGTCCCAAGTAAGTGAGGTTAGATCGCGGTAGGAATTCAGCACCTTGGCAAGCTATCGATGAGTATGGGAGGACGGGGTTGGCAGGGACGACTTGAGCCGAAACGGTCAAGGTGATTTCCTGCGGTTAAGTGCGATCGGCTGCCAGCAGCAGCGATTCACTATCACTTTCTGCCGGGACAGGCTGGTTTGTTTCTGGGACAGAGGGTAATTGAAAAAATTGAACGGTCTGAAGTAATTGAGCAGACAGTAGATCCATCTGATCGGAGCGCTCTCTGGCACTTTGAGTGAGTTCTGCGGTTTTGTTTGCCAGTCCAGCAATATCTCGCATCACCATGGCAGTGGTTTGAGCGGCTCCAACAATGTCCTCACTGAAGTGAGCTACCGCTTCACCCGCTAGCACTGCCTCACCGGTGACCTTTTGAACTCGATCAAAAACGTGATTCGATTGCTCAACGCCTGTGGTAAACTGCCTGACGAGTTCACCCAAACCCTGCACATCACTATCGACGGCGGATACAACACTTTGAATTTGGGCACTCTGTTGTTCCAGGGCGGTGAGTCCTTCACTGGTTTGTTGAGCTAGCTTACTCACCTGATCGGCAATCGAGTCAAATTCACGGGCAACCACCACAAATTGCCTGGGGTCACGCTGTTCAGACGCTCTGGCTGCCACCAGAGACGCATTCAGGGATAGGGTTTGGGTGATAAAGGCAATCTGGTTTTGGTTTTGCACAAATTGATCCGCCAAACCCACAAATTCCCTTAGCGTCTTCATCCGCTGCACAATTCGATCCGTGCCTTCCTGTAAAATAGCGATGCCTTGGGTTAATGCGGCGATCGCTTCTTGCCCCTGCATCAACGTTGTAGACACCGTTTGTAGAGATTCGTTCGATGCGGTTGCTCGTTCCGCAGAACCTTGGGCAGCGTTTTCGACTTGTTCGGTCAAACTCAACACCTGTCCCACGGCTTGAGCTTGTTGGTCGGCATTGGTGGCGACCGTTTCAGCCAGTTCGGTTTGCTGGTTGGCTCCCTGCGATACCTGACGTGCTGCCGTCCAAACCTCGTCTAGGACTTCAGCCAGTCGTTCAATGAAGCGGTTAAAGGTATCGGCAACGACTCCGGTAATATGATCACTGACTATCACCTGAGTGGTCAAGTTACCCTCTGCTGCCAACAAGACCACATCGAGCAGATGTTTCACTTCATCTTGCAGAATACTACTTTGCAAGGTGAGGGCTAGCAGACTACCAATGGAGTAAACGAAAGTCTGCTCTTCCATTTGCCACCGGCGTCGATTTCCCACCTGTTCGCAGCGGATAATCCCTGCGGGATAACCGCTAATCTGAATCGGCAGATCCAGCAGCGAAACAATATGGTTAGGTGCCAAATAGGACTCGATTAATTCTAGCGTTCGGGGGTCGCTATGAACATCATTGATGATGATGGATTTATTCTGGCTTAGTACCTCAAAATATTGGGGAAACTCAGCTTGATCGAGAGTCATGCCTGTGAAATAGCGCTCCAAGGTGTGCTCGTATAGTTCCAGGCAGGTAAGCTGTGAGCGATTAGAGTTATAGAGCCAAATGCTGACACGATCAACCCCTAATGTTTCAGCTATTGCTTTGACAAATAATCTGGCGGCTTGCTCCAAGTCTCCCTGTGCCAATGATTCATCACGAGACAGTGAAGCCAGGATAGTATTCTGGTGTTTTATGCCTTCGGCGTAAGTTTGCAATCGCTCCTGAGATTGCTCTAGTCGCTCGAATACCGAGTTGAATGTCTCTGCTAGATGGGATAGTTCATCGCTACCGGCTAAAAACACTCTTTCTGCCAAAACGCCACTGGTCCCAATGTGACTCACTGTATTACTGAGACGACTCAGGCGTGACAAAATCGATTTTTCTAAAAACAAAATGATCGCCATACTAAACATTGAACCCAGCAACAGGATTCCGATCACGAGGTAATTCAAACTGGCTTGCCCTCGTGCATACATGGTTCTGGGTTCAGTGACTCGTAAGAGAAAGGCTGGTTTTCCTGAAATATCTTTGAGTAAGGCATAGCCAGCTACTAAGTTCTGATTCAGGGGTTGAGCAAAGGATGTTTTGCCCTGCATAAACGCCTTTCGTGCCTGCTGGAAATCAGGGGTAAGCTGTTTAGCCTCGAACGGCTCCAGCTTAATATCTGGTAGCTTTGTGAGTTCTTTTAATTGCTGAATAAACGGTTGATCGAGATAACGACCCATAATCAACGTTCCTCGAATGGGTCCGGCTCCTTCACTGGTAATAATGGGTTGAGAAGTCAGCATCATGGGACCTTCAGGGAGTTGAATAAACCCTAAATGCTCACTTTTAGGTTCGGGATGTTTCAGTAAAAGGCTTGAGGCCGAAAGCTGTGCGAGAAAGGCTTGAGAAACAGGGACTTCTTTGTTCTGATTGAAGTCTACGCCTTGGGAAAAAACAACTCTACCGGATTTATTGATATATATCGCTGCGCTGAGCCTTAAATTAGCCAGGTGGTCATTCGTAAAGTTACTGTCAATATAGGTTGAATCTCGATTAATAATAAACTGATAAGAGTCATCCCAGCGTGAATAATCACGAGTCTGGCGAGAGATATTATCTAGATTAGTGGTCAAGATATCTAAGACCCGTTGAACATCTTTATTAACTTGTTGATTTTCTAGAGTAATATAACTTCTCGTCAATAAAGTTCTGGAAATTAAATAAAAACCTGTTGACAAACCAACAAGCCCCACTCCCAAACTCAGCAAAACTTTATTTCGTAGCTTCATAGGATACCTTCAAAACACATGCTTATCTCAAACGGTTGGATTCCCAAGCTAGAAATCCGTTGCAATCGATCATCGGGGTTGCCAAATCACTTGCGGAATCCTCTCAGGTTGAAACATTTCTATTGAATCATTCGATGATTCTGTGGTGGGTTGCTGATTCAGTAAGAGTTGTTCTTGGGAAATACTGCCAATCACTTGATCAACAATTAACCCCACACCAGAAAGTTCGCTGACTGATGAACTCAAGCGAATCGCGGTCAATTTATCCTGAATTCTTTGCCGTTGAATCAGGCGCTCTTGACTCACGGGGTTGGCTAATTGGAGGGTAACAAGAGGGATGATATTGCCCTGATGGTGAACCATGCCCAGAAGCCTGGAGTCATAGAAGGGTATATTGAGGATTTGCGATCGCTCAATCAGCATAATTTCAGCCACCCATTGTGACGGAAAGCTAATTTTTTGCTCTCCGATTTGGGTCAGAATACAGCGACGCTGAAAGGACTGTAAGGAGAATGCATGGGTTTCGATATCGACAGGAAGCTCCATCAGAATTAGTAGCCATTTCCCATGGCTTAAGGTTCAGAATACTGAGTTAAAAGCTCGATTTACAAGTCTTTAAAATAAGCTGGAATTCATCAAAATGTACGGCATAATCCATATCATGCAATTTAAATATGTTTTAATGTTTTTTCGAGCAGTTCACGGGTAATTGGTTTAGTCAGATAATCATTTGCACCTGCTCGTCTAATTCCATAACTGATTTCTACAGGCGTTTTTTTGCTGGAATAGAGGATAACGTGCTGATTAACCGTAAGCTGATTTAACCGCAACTCTCTTAAAAATTTGTAGCCATCTTTATCAGGCATAACAATGTCCAAAAAGACAGAATCGTATTCACCCGTGATTAGCTTTTCAATAATGCCGGCTGTACTTTCATAAGCCTCAACTTGATGTCCCATTTCTTCGAGAATAGACGCCAAAAAACGGCGATCCACAGCACTGTCATCGACAATGATGAATCGTAGATGTTGTTTCATAAATTAAAATCCTCCCATACGAACAACTGATTTTATCTTTAATCCTTTCAACGACTTTTAATTTAGCTAGATGGATGGATGAGTAGCAGTTCTGACAGTAATAAACGAAGTTCTTGTTTGAATCTTGAGACATCATTCGGTGCCAGGGGTTTGCTTAAGAATTGACAGCCACTCCATCGTGCTCGCCAATTATTGGTAAGTGTTTGTTCAGCCGTCAACATGATGATGGGCACTGAAGTTAATTGAGGCTGACGACGAATTTGTTTGACCAAATCAAAACCCGTTATCCCAGGCATGTTGATATCCAAAAAGAAAACAGCAGGATTTGAATGGGGTATGGCTTGTAGCACCGTCGTAGGGTCATTAAAGGCTCGAACGAAATATCCCCAGTTTGTCATTAAAGTTTCAAATTGTTTCAGAATTAAAGGGGAGTCATCAACAACAAATATTTCCGGCGTAGAGTTCACCGAAGAGAAACTAAATTTGATTAAACGCCTATCGATTAAACTGGCAAAAACTTTAGCAATTTCTAGCGAATCTTGAGCTAAAGAACAGGCAATGTCATTCAAGGTTTTACCCTTTGACACTAATGTCTTCAACCACAGCTTTTGCTGATTCGTTAAATTTGCAGAATTGACGGCTTCAGAGTTAAGGACTGGTACACTTTCCATCGATGGAATGGTGGCTCGTAGCTTATGCCACCAAGCTTGTCGTTCTTTGGCTTGGAACAGTAAATCCTCGATATCAAATCCTAAAAGCGGAGTTTGAATGGCGAGTTGAGAAGAGGGTATAAACTTAGCCTGTCCTGGATAATTGAATAGATAGGTATCAAAATCTGATAAAATCCCCAGTCGCAAGGCTCCTCTTAATTCCTCTATTGTGAACAAATTCAGTTGCTGTAATTCATGCATCAGTTGGAGCAGCAAAGTTGATTGTTCTTTGTGTTTTTCTTGCATCAATCGTTGCTCTAACGCCCCAATAATGTGTTTAATATCAGCGTTTTGAAAACGAGCGATGTAACGATGAAATATCTTGAGGAACACTTGCCAGGATAGCTTTTGATTTCCGGAAAATACAATCTGTCCTTGAGCTACTCCGAGACACCATGATTTCATACTATCTGTTCCATCTGAACTCGAAAATTCAAATAGCAAATATCCGGTCAGCGCCTCTTGAGAGACTTGGCTCAGTTTCTGGGGTAACTCTTGTGCTTGAAACTTAAAAGTGTAGGATTGTAGTATTTTCATTGGTATATCCAGATCAGTATGAAAGCTCATAGGAACTGTAAGTGTTCGGCATTCAAGTTTGTAGAAATAGAAAAATCAAAACACTTGCCCAATGAAGGCTTAAGGCTTTACCCTAGTGTTATACACTCATGGCATAAAGAACAGTCTGAAAGCCTTACTGGAAAAGATAAGTTAAGGTGCCTTAAAATGACTTGATTTTCTCCTCAACTTTTCCATCTTCCCCGTTTCTATCCTCTGCAACTTGAAGGCTGATCAGCCTATCTTCGTTCCTAAACTTTCCTGTAAATTTCTATGGGGGAAGCATGTCCTAAATTATAGTGAAAGAATGTAAAATTTAGGGGTATAATACATTTATTAATTATTTTTCGGCAAATAAAAAACGACTCTAAATAAATTTTGAGCAACGTTTCAAGAACGCAAAGTCTAAAAACAAGTATTTTCTTTGTTGATTGACAGTCGAATGATGAGTTGGTGATGTACGTTACAACTGTAACATCCATCTTAAGGACGATGTCAAGGAAACTAGAGATGCAGTAAGTAAAGCTTGTGTAAAATATTCTTTTTATAAAAAAAATAACGGCATAAAACGTGGAGAAATGAGAGCTGCATTCTGAACGGATATTCCCACTCATTTGCTCTTATCAACCGTTATGGTTCAGAAACCGCTCTCAGCGACTGGGTCATCATCGTCTGATAAAAATCCCAAAATAAATAAAAACTTTAAAATATCCTCAGTTGGTCATAGTCTCTCTCTACAAGGGTTCCAAATTTTACTCTAATGAGAATAAAAAAAGAAGGTTAATCAAGGGGTTGCCAACAAGCAGTGACCAAGAGTTATATTAATTTCTATATTCATCTGTCCAACGAAAAGTCATCTCTCTCAAGTTGGATCTGTAGGGTGCATTTCCAAGCAAAAATTCCAGGTCTACCCATTGAATGCAATGGCATCTACAGAAAATGCAAAAATCCGCAGTACCTAGTGAATCGATAGGGATAAGGACAGGCTGTGAAATGCAGATGAGCCAGATTGGCTAAGTTGAGATGTCTTCTTAGAGCAGGCACCAAAATGATTGGGTTTGCTCGATATACGCCAGACATCAACTCAATGCCAAAGCTCATGTAGTTCACTCTTCATCCCTACCTTTTTGATCATGAATAATTTTTCACCAGAAGAAATTGATCTGCCTGGTAAAGTTTCAAATCAATATCTAGAACGCCAGCAAGCGCGAGAATCTACGGCTCGAACCTATCCAAGGCGCATTCCTATTGCTATTCGCGAAGCTAAAGGAATTTACGTCAAAGATGTCGATGGAAATGTGTACCTCGACTGCTTAACTGGTGCAGGAACCTTATCTTTAGGGCACAATCATCCGGTTGTTGTGCGAGCGATTCGTGCGGCTTTAGACAGCGAACTGCCTTTAAGTACTCTTGACTTGACAACACCCATTAAAGACGAATTTGTTGAAGAACTATTTGCGAGTTTACCGCCAGAATTAGCTCGGAATGCAAAAATTCAGTTTTGTGGACCAACCGGTGCAGATGCAACCGAAGCCGCCATTAAACTGGTTAAAACAGCAACAGGACGACGCAGTATGTTGTCCTTCCATGGCGGTTATCATGGCATGACCAATGGCGCTCTTAGTTTAACGGGATATCTGGGTGCGAAAGTAGCCGTGGCTGGTTTGATGCCAGATGTTCATTTTTTACCTTATCCCTATGATTACCGTTGTCCATTTGGTTTAGGAGGTGAGCTGGGACATCGTACCAGTAGCTACTATATCGAATCCATTCTCACCGACCCAGAAAGTGGCATTGTCCCCCCTGCCGGGATGATTTTGGAGATTGTTCAAGGGGAAGGAGGCGTAATTCCTGCACCCGATGATTGGCTGAGGGAGATTCGTCGCATTACCGACGAGCAAAATATTCCCTTAATTGTGGATGAAATTCAAACGGGTTTTGGTCGTACTGGCAAACTTTTTGCCTTTGAGCATAGCGGCATTATTCCTGATGTGTTGCTGCTTTCCAAAGCGATTGGTGGAAGTTTGCCATTATCAGTCGTGGTGTATCATCAAAAACTTGACCAGTGGAAACCTGGTGCTCATGCAGGTACATTTCGAGGCAATCAATTAGCGATGGCAGCCGGCATTGCTGCCTTACGTTATACCCTAGAAAATCGATTAGCCGATCGCGCTGTAGAATTAGGCAATCGCTTAATCACACACTTAAAAAAAATTCAATCCGAGGTCAGTTACATCGGTGATGTCAGAGGCAAAGGATTGATGATTGGTGTGGAAATTGTTAATCCTCTGGATCAGGCCAGTTCGCGAGGGAATTACCCCCGTCATCCACTGATGGCTCGTCAAATTCAAGCTGAATGTATGCGTCGAGGGCTAATTCTAGAATTGGGAGGTCGTGATAGTAGCGTGGTGCGTTTTTTACCTCCTTTAATTGTGACCGAAGAGCAAATTGATACTATTTGCGAAATTTTTCAAGCTGCAATCAAGGCGGCGGAAGCTGTAGTCGGTGGTTTCAATTTGATTGAGGTATGCTGATGTTCAAGCCAAAATTTCGACGGACTCCAGCCGATATCCATTCGACTTCCAAGCATCATCGATTCGACAGGTTTTTTTTAGGCAATTCTTTAGAAAGTTTAACGGCTTATTCTACTGCAATGACCGCTGCAATGGATAGTCTCACGAGATACTTAGCTTCACAAAATCAGCCTTATAGTGGCGTGAGTCCAGATGAATTAGCCGTTGAATTCAACGAACTGCAACTCTGTCCAGAAACAGGGGAAAAATTGTCAAAAATCATGCTTCATATCGGTGAAGCAATTCTACAAAATTCTGTTAATGTTTCTCATCCAACCTGTATTGCACACTTACACTGTCCGCCCCTAATCCCTGCACTGGCAGCAGAAGTGTTGATTAGCGCCACCAATCAATCGATGGATTCTTGGGATCAAAGCCCCGCTGCTACACTACTAGAGCAAAAGATAGTCGATTGGCTGTGTCGTTTGTTGGGCTATGAGGCAACGGCGGACGGAATTTTTACCAGTGGTGGTACCCAATCCAATTTTATGGGGCTGCTACTAGCCCGCGATGCTTTTGCTCGCGATCGATTGAACTGGTCGATTCAACAACTTGGACTTCCAAAAGAAGCTCATCAATTTAGAATTCTTTGTTCTAAAGTATCTCATTTTACCATTCGTCAATCGGCTGCACTTTTAGGGTTAGGAGAGCAGGCTGTTGTCACTGTCGAGACAGATGCTGATTACCGATTGTGTCCCACTGACTTAGCACGTAAAATTGCAAAACTGAAGCAAGAAAATCTACTGCCGATCGCCATTGCAGCAACAGTGGGAACAACTGATTTTGGTAGTATTGACCCCTTACCTGACTTAGCCGCTTGTGCTAAAGAACATGGACTTTGGTTGCACGTCGATGCGGCTTATGGGGGGGCTTTAATATTAAGCGATCGCTATCGCCATAAACTCGTTGCTCTTGAAGCCGCCGATTCAATTAGTGTTGACTTTCATAAATTGTTTTATCAGCCCATTAGTTGTGGCGCTTTCCTATTGAAAGACCGCTCTAATTTTGACTTGATTAAACTTCATGCAGAGTATTTAAACCCAGAGGCTAACGAAGATTTAGGTTTTTTGGATTTAGTCACGAAATCTGTACAAACAACACGACGTTTCGATAGCCTCAAGCTGTTTATGTCATTGCAAGCGTTAGGTCGTCAGACGTTTGCCGACATGATAGATACCACAATTGAATTAGCAAGTGCTACCGCTAAATTGATTAGCGCTGAGCCAGACCTGGAATTAGCCAATGACCCAACGATCAATTCCCTCGTTTTTCGTTATTGTCCCCAACGAAATTTACCGGAAGTTGAGCCAGTGGCTTGGGCTAATCATATCAACAATCAAATTCGCCTCTCTCTATTACAACGGGGTGAAGCCATCATTGGTCAAACTCAAATTGCTAACTGTACTTATTTGAAGTTTACCTTACTCAATCCGCGCACGACGATCGCACATATTCAAGCCCTTCTGAATAGCATTCAGCAGTTGGGGAAAGAATTGGAAGACAATTACTAGCTGTCTCATCTGGGGCTAGATTGCGGCTCTTCGGATTCTCAAGACTTCGGATAGTTTCGATCTGATTTACAGAATAATGCAGGTCTAAGCTATCACGGCGTTAAAAATTCAGGCTTCCTACGAAACTGTCCGGACTATTTTTTCTTCACATGTAGTACTTGACCATAGGTTCGCCCATCAGTCTAGAGCGTTCCATCATAACTACCGAAGAATAAGAAGATTTTCACCGTTTGAGGAATTAATGTATGTATCTACTGATGATTCTAGCTGCGGCCGTCTCTTTTACCGTTGGTGGGATTTTCATGAAGTTCTCACAAGGACTATCCTATCTAACACCCAGTTTGCTGGTCTATTTCTTTTTTTGTACAGGAGCCAGCTTGCAAACGATAGCGATGCGTAAGTCTGACTTAGGAATCACTTACATTTTAGTTCTTGGTCTTGAAGCGGTGTTAGCTTTGCTGTTTGGCGTTTTCATTTTCAAAGAACATTATTCTTTCTTGAAACTGTTAGGAATAACTTTAATTGTGACTGGAATCATCTTTTTGCGAACCAGTAATAGTTAAAATTTATAACTCATCCGTTATAAATCCGCGAAGCGGTCATGGCAACCGATGCTCCATGACCGCTTATATCATGTCCGGTTAAACACCCATGGTTAGGATTGACGCGGGGACACGGGGACGCGGAGAGTTTTTATGATGGGTAATTAGACGGACATGATATTACCCCAGAATGTGATCACACATCTTTGCCTGTCCAGAACAAGCGATGGCCTACGGCACTAGCGGAGTTGATCGCAATTTCGACTTGATGATCACTCTGACTGTTGAGGTTGTGCAATCCGAGCTTCAATATCCTCTAGCGTTTGCAGCAGCAGACGCTTTGCCTGTAATTCCCAGCCCCATTTTTGAATTCGGTACGCGGCAACAGCCCCAGCAACAGCGACGACATAGCCTACCCATTGCACCAGAGAAATTGCTCCTAGTAAACCCAATCCGGCAATTCCCCAAAAAGGTAAGGCAATAGTTTGACGCTGTTCTTCAACGAGTTTGGTCAAGCCGCCTGATGACATTTGTGCCGCTAAGGTTTCACGGCAACGTCGTTGTTGCTCCAGAGGTACAGATAAACCAATCTTACGACGGAGTTTCTCCATTTTGCGGGCATCCGTGCTGTATTCGGTTAGCTCATCTTCTGCCATTTTGATCAGGCGATCCAGTTGATCCATCATGTGACTCCTGCGGCTTAAAATCCTAAGAGGTGGGCAAGGTCAACCCATGATCAATGAAGCTTTTCCAGCTCTAATGCTCTTGCCCATCCTACTCATACTTAAGCTTAGTGGTGAAAGAGTACAATAATTCCAGAATCATGACCGGAAAAGTCTAGTGCAGCATGGCAGAAATAACTATCCAGTTGAAAGAAGTTAAAAAGCTTACTGTACAAACCTTCTTTCCTTCTGCCATTTGCCATCTGCCTCCTACCTTCTTGTACTAGCTTCCATCAGCCGGAATTGAACCTTATGGTAAGCTCTGTTGTTCTAGCTTTTCCAGAGCCTCCTCGGCTGTCGTAAAACCAGCAACATTATCACCCATCGCCGAGATACACAGTACTGCTTCTGATCGGGTTACAGGAGCTTGTGGATTGAATGTCTTGAGCGAACCAAACGTTCGACTAATATTGGCATTGTTTTGAAAGACACTTTCCACATAGATGGCTGGCCAGTATTTCTTGGAGATCTTATTGCTGTCCGTCCAACCCCCCGGTGCGCCCCCTTTATAGCTCTCAATCGGCACTCGATGGTCTAGCGCCACTTTCATCGCTAGCATCTGTTCGCGGGTGAGAATCTGCTCTGGCTTAAAAGTTTTCCCATCGTCACTGATAGCATAGCCCGCATTCGCCAAACCCTGAATGTAAGGGAAGTCTGGATGGGTGGGTGGAACATCCGAGAACGTGGCCTTGCTGGCTTCCGACAGACGTA
This sequence comes from Stenomitos sp., assembly GCA_036704025.1. Taxonomy (GTDB): domain Bacteria; phylum Cyanobacteriota; class Cyanobacteriia; order Cyanobacteriales; family Coleofasciculaceae; genus Allocoleopsis. The sequence goes on along the minus strand of DATNQL010000703.1, from coordinate 5,250 downwards.
TCGTTTTATCGGAAGACCCTGGAAACAAAGCATTATTCGTCCGAACCAGCCAGCGCACAAATTCAGCACGGGTGATGGGCGCTTTGGGGTCGAATTTCCCCGATGTCGTATCGAACACTCCCAACTGACCCAATTGGATAATTGGCTTCTCTCCGATTACCCCTTTAATGTCCTCGAAAGTAACAGGTTTTGCCGCATTCGGGGCAACGGCGATGGGTTTAGGCGACGGACTCAATTCAGGCACTGGATTATCGACTTGGGTCTTGAGTTGATCAATCTCCGCCTTCAATTTGGCATTCTCTGTCTTGAGTTGGTTGATTTCCTCTTGGAGTCGATTGTCGGGTTGCTCTTTTTTGCAACTATTTAACCAGAAGCAACTCGCGAGGAGGAGTACCAGGAATGACAGCGACCTGACTTTTTTTTTGAGCCTATTGCTTGGATTGGCATCTACTGAAACTTATTTCTAGACAGTTAAACATTGACCAGGCTTACACAAAATTGGCTGAGTAGCCCCCTAAGGCCCAACACAAGAGGAACAGAATTGAACTCCCCCCAGAATTAGGGACAGGAGGGGGCAACGACAGTAAGTCCTAATTTAGACAAGCTAACCCATTATTGGGGTTTTGACATAAATCAGCACAAACCAAGCTGATGTTGGAGTGATTTGGTCAGTTCCCTGGCTGGGGCGTTAGGATGTAGCAAGAATTCTAATTTTCTGTAACATTTCTTAAAAACTCTGTTTAGCTCATGGCTCATCCCAGTTTAGACCAACTCTCAACTCAGCTTGAAAGCACCAGTTCCCGCGATCGCATGGTAGCGCTAGCCTCCCTGCGCGATGTTCCGGCTGATGATGCGGTACCGTTGATTAAAAAAGTCATAGACGATAGCAATTTGCAAGTTCGCTCAATGGCTGTCTTTGCCTTAGGAATCAAACAAACCGACGAATGCTATCCCATCTTGGTGAAATTAGTAGAATCTGACCCCGATTATGGAATTCGTGCCGCAGCGGCTGGGGCTTTAGGCTATCTCGCTGACCCAAGAGCCTTTGAACCTCTCGTTCGGTCGTTCTACGAAGACACGGACTGGTTGGTGCGTTTTAGTGCCGCTGTATCCTTGGGCAATATCAAAGACCCCCGTGCGCGCGAGGTTCTCACCCAAGCCTTAAAGAGTGAGGAAGTGGTGATTCAACAAGCCGCGATCGCAGCCTTAGGAGAAATCCAAGCCATAGACGCCATTGATGACATCTTAGACTTTGCTCAGTCAGACGATTGGCTCGTCCGTCAACGCTTAGCAGAAGCTCTCGCTAATCTTAAGAGTGACAAAAGCATCTCTGCGTTAAAATTCTTGGAGAAAGACAGCCATCCCCAAGTGTCCCAGTCGGCGTCAATCTCTTTACAACGCTTAACACAAGCGTCTCAGGAGGGATAGAGGGATTGCCTAGGGGCAATTGCTGGCACCACCTAAAGGGTGATTGGAAACAATCCTGTACAGTTACAAATCGTTAACGCTTTCTCAGTTACTTCATGGATATTCAAGAAATTTTTGAGCAGAGTGCGGGCAAATGGTTTTCTCAACGGACGGGTCACCACCCTGCCTTCAAGCAAGCAGAGAGTGGTCAGTCCAATCTTATGATTGAACGGCTTGCCACTGATGCTCTAGAGGTCGTGCAACTCTGCGAACACTACCACATTGATCCAAAACTGGCTGTGTGTGGTGCGAGAGTAACTTGGGACGGCACGATGGAATGGTATGAAGATAAAGGAAAGCGCAACGGTTCCACGGTACTGATCCCTATTCCCAACCCAGACCAGCCTCAAGAAGGTCGGCTGTTGCGACAAATGAGTGATGCTCAGAAATCGCCTGTGATGGGTCGCTACATGATTGGGAATGATCACGCCTTAACCATAATTACAGAATACGAAACCATGTATTCTGAGGAACGTTTATGGTTCGCTAGTCCGAACTTCCGGTTACGCACCAGCATCCTCAAGCACTCTGGCGGATTCAGTATGGCGTGTCTTTACTCAGAAATTCGCATGGGTCTTTCTCAGCCCCCCAAGAAGGCAGAAGACGCAGCGACCAAAGCTTAAAGGGACATCCCACAAAAATCCCTCCTTAGGTAGGGGCAATTCCTCGTGATTGCCCAATTTTTTATGGCAAAACTCCCACTCCATCGGGTAACACCACTCTCGGTGGTGGTGGTGGCTGAGCGACGCACAATGGAACGGAATATCGGCTATAAACCACGCGGCTGGGTTCCCAAGGGGGTTGCCAATAAGTATCCTGAATCACAACCTTGGTTTCTTCCGGATTCTGGGGCCATTTGAAGCTAACGACTCCAAAATTATTGCGCCCAATCACTTCTTCACCCTCTTGAAGCCACTGATTTCGCCACAGGAGTGATACCCAATGTTTGACTCCCGTGAGCCATCGACTGGCGTTTTGATGTTTGGGCGGTGCTGAAGAAAGCGGCTTGTTTAGCCAGGGAGCCAGTATGGCTCTTTCTCGTTTAATCCACTCCACGTAATACTGCCAGTCAGGCGCGAAGTTGGGGTTTTTCAGCGCCATTTCCCAAGCCACAGTCCAATTCCCGCACAGTCCTTTGATTTGCCTCACCACGGGGCCAGTTTTTGGCACTTCTACATCCAATATCCGCACCCTCTCCGGGGTGATTTGGATTTCCACCAGTTGAGGGGGTTCGTTCCATCCGGCCCAATTCTGGGGGAGTTCTGGAGCCAGAGATTTCACTTTCGTATGAACCACATAAGTCTTCAATTCGCCATTTTTAAAAGCACTTGCCGTCAGTTGAGCTAACACTCGTGCATGACTGGGAATGGGCAATGTTTCGATGTCGGATGGTGGATGGGAATGTTGATGTTGAATTGGAGTCTGCTGGCGCGCCGGATTGAACCAATAGCTGAGGCGAATGGTAGCCGCATAGTGAATATCGCCGGAAAGGATGACGACCATCTGTCGCCGCTGGAACAGGGCAGTGAGCAGTCTCGATAGGGCCACTTCATTTAAGTTCCAAGCATCGCCCACATCGGAATCGTAAACATTACCTTTCTCTAGTTCCAAACGTTGAACTTCGTCAATAATTTGCAGACTCACTAAATTAGTTGGCAAAACGACAAAGGTGACTTCAATATCCGATTGACCGATTTGTTTGAGTTGATCGGTAAGTTCTAGTGGGTATTGAATTTGTTGTTTAAACGCTGTGGGGCACAAAAGCATGGGAGGTGCGATCGCGCCCTCCTCACCTGGGGGATAACCTCGCCAAGTTCGGGTATCCAGTACAATCACTTCATGCTTCTGGCTTCTCACGGTATAGTGCCACTCCACAGGCTGTGTCCCATCGGCAGAATCTCGATCTAGGATGAACACATCTTCATCTAGCTTCAATTTCAGCTCGCCGGTTGTCGGCTCTAACTCAGGAATTCCCAGGTATTTACCGATTGCGGCTAAAGCTGGCTGATCCGTTCCTGCTGATGCCGACCAATTCGCTGCCGCTTGCAACAAAATTCCCCCCGGCTTCCCCTGCTCAAACTGTTCAGGTGTATTCCCCCACGCCTGAAACACCGCATAGGCTAACATCGCATTCTGCACGACGCGCCTGCCCAAGGGTTTACGCAATACATGGTTACACCAAGCGCGGTTGAGATACCAATCATCGGTAACATCATGGTCATCAAAAATCATGTAAGTCGGCACATTGGCAAGGGCACGCCGAACTTTCCACAACTGACTCATGCAGTCTCTGACATGAACCGCTTCTTGATCCCATTGCCTCGCCTGCTTAGAATCTTGATAGACTTTTTTACCCTGTGGTAAGCGATCGGGCCAGAGAATAGGCGACCAAAGAAGCAGATAGGTAGCATAATATTCACCCAGGCTGAACAGATGGCTTTTAGCCTTCTCCGGGCTGTTGCTCAGCATGGCGGTGAAGCTACAGTAATCTTTAGCAATATCCGTTCGCTGTCCCAGCTTCAGTTCACTTGGTTTTTTGTATTCATCAGCATAGGTTGGCGTTTGCCCCAAAGGCAGATGTTCTTCCCAACCGAGCAGAGTATCCCCAACAGCGGTTGCAACCCATAATAAAGGGTCAGCCACATCGTCTCCGTAGATTTGGTCACCTGTGAAAAAGAGCTGATGCAGTCGAGTGTTGGGCTGGTGGGCATCATGCTCAATCAAATCATCCAATATGGGGAGTGTATCTTGCCCACCTCCGTGTAACTTGCGGCAGGAACCATGAGCCAGTCGCAAGTCGTTCAAATCCTGCGGCGGCATGGCAAAAGTCGGTAGCTGATGATCAAAGTAACTCACTGTAACTTGAGGAAACAGCTCTGCTGTCAAGGCTTGGGCAAGGTTCTGCTCAGGGTTACCAAAATTCAGGTCGTAGGCATAGATTTGTCCAGGTTCTAGAGATGAGGGGATAGGGGGATGAATGGGGGTTGATAATCCCGGATTTAAGGGCAGGAGTTCTCTGCCTGTAATGGGCTTAGCCGTAACTGCGACGATGTGTAAATACTGACCGAGGGCGACAGTGACGCTAGTCCCTTCAAGCCGCAAATTCCCGATCCTAGAACCCTGAGCGTCTGTGGCGTAAACTGTGAGGGTGACTTCACGAGGTGCTTTGAGCGCCACCCATACGGTAACGGCGTCACTGTCTGTACGCCGTAAAATTGGCCCCGCTAAGAGCAGTGGTAAATGTTGGAGACGCTCGGCGCTCAAAAGTAGTCCTGCGCGATCGTCAAGCGCGATGGGTAAGTCGCCTCCTTCCCTTAGGGGTGTCCGTGGCATATAACAGTTATCGTTGCCTTAGCAGCTAGCAGCTCTACATACGAAGTATGACCAATAACTGCGCTCCTGCCCAGATACTTGAGGCTGATTTGGAGTATTACGTCCCCCATCAGTTCGATCCATAAGATCCGCTCAGAGAATCTATCGCGCCGAAATTGCCGTCACTTACTACAGTTATTACAGTCATAATTCATCCCAAAGAGAGAGTTTTGAGGAGAAAACCATGTCTAAACCTACTCGCCGTCCTCTCCCGCTGATTTTAATTCGCGGATTTGGTGGTTTTACAACCGATGATGAACGGAAACTCACTTATCAAGGATTTACGGATGGCAGCGTCTACCCTCATAAACAAGGCGAAAATTATATCTATGAGGGATTCATCCTGCGCTTCATGAAGTCTCATTGGCAATACCAAGATGCCACGAATGTAGTGGGTTACTACGGCAACCG
>DATNQL010000702.1:0-1788 GCA_036704025.1 Stenomitos sp. | reverse complement strand
AAAACAGTAGTTTATAAAATCGTTAATTCTATATTCAATAATTTTCTCTTTGGACTTAATCTGCCCTGCGGACTAAGTAGGACTATAAATCGATAAAACTGACGTAAAACCTCTGTCTGTAGGGTGTGTTGGTGGAGTGTAACGCACCTACAGCGCTATCTATAAAATAATTACGTGTCACGTCATATCATCTCGATTCTTGATAACTTATCGCTGCCATAATTTGGTTTTTTGATGAGTGTAATCAACTCAAGAATGGATTTTGTAATCCTATATACAGCCTATCCTTGTTTTCAGAATCCGCCTTTAGCGAGGGTTAACACCTTGACTCGATTGATAGGGTGAATTTGCAACTGACTCTATCTCATTGATCAAGGAGGAAACGGAGTGGAATATCGGCACTTGGGCAAGCATGGCATCCGCGTATCGGAAGTCTGCTTGGGTTCGTGGCTCACTTACGGCGCGGCTGCGGAAGAAACAGTAGCACGGGAATGTATTGAGCGAGCCTACGGCTTAGGGGTTAACTTCTTTGACACGGCTAACGTTTATGCACATGGGGAGGCAGAAAAGGTCGTTGGCAACGTGTTGCGCCAATACCCACGTTCCTCCTACGTCTTGGCAACCAAAGTCTACTTCCCGATGGGTTCAGGTCCGAATGACCGAGGGCTGTCTCGCAAGCACATCATTGAGCAGTGCAATGCTAGCCTTAAACGCTTAGGCGTAGATTACATTGACCTCTACCAAGCTCATCGTTATGACCCAACAGTACCCTTAGCTGAAACGTTGATGGCTTTTGACCACCTCGTTGGGCAAGGAAAAATTCTCTATTATGGAGTCTCTGAGTGGAGTGCGGGTCAACTGGCACATGCGGCTGACCTAACCCGGTTGGCGGGAATGGCACCGATCGCTTCCAACCAGCCCTACTACAATTTACTCGACCGAGGCATCGAAAAAGAAATTCTGCCCCTGTGCCGTCGTGAAGGGATTGGAATTATCAACTTTTCGCCTCTCGCTCAGGGCGTGTTAACGGGCAAGTATAAGCCGGGAGAACCACTGCCCGAAGGTTCCCGTGCTAGTGACCCACGTCAAAACGTATTTTTGAACAAGGGAGAGTTGGATCAACAGCAGTTGCTCAGAGTACAAAAGCTGCTTCCCCTTGCACAACAAGAAGGTTTAAGCCTAACTCAACTCGCCCTAGCTTGGTGCTTGCGGCAACCCGAACTCAGCAGCGTGATTATTGGCGCAAGCAAGCCCTCTCAGGTGGAAGAAAATGTTGGGGCGTCAGGCAAGAAGCTCTCAGCAGAGACACTACAGGCAGTTGAGGAGGTTCTACAGATGGAATTCACTGAGAGTGGCAACGGATTAGCTGCTGCACGGAAGTAGGTTTTCACTCGCTCTTCCGCCAGGAGCTCAGTAGCCTCATGAACTGCGTACACCAGAACGCATGAAAATTCATTTCTGGGCGTCCCCGCGTCTATTTTCCAGATAGGTAGGCACAAATATAACGAAGGTATATCCACAAATGTTAATAAACTAAAATCCTCTTGCCTTCTGCCTCTTGCCTTCTACCCTCTGGGGTACAGAACCATAAGCGGTTGGACGAACCCAATCCTGATGAATAAGCAGAAAGAGGGAAGTCGCTCCTCCTGAGTTTTGCTTTCCTTAGGGAAGGCTTGTGAAAAGGAGATTATGTCAATGGCTTACGATCACGCAACTAGAGTAGAACACGACCACATTACCAGAGCAGAACACGAAAGAATTACCCGCAAAAATCTGGTTTCTAGCTTA
>DATNQL010000701.1:0-8676 GCA_036704025.1 Stenomitos sp. | reverse complement strand
AAACACATCCAGTGATTCAGCAGGCGGTTGCCGCAGACTTTCCTCAATAAATTCTTCCTGTAACGGTATGGGTGGATGCTGTGTCCTTCGCTTCGCCACCTTCAACCAAGTTTCAGCACTCCGCAGGTTATACCCCCGCAGCAGAATACTCGGATTTTCGTGCTGCCGCTTCCACTTCAGCGCTTTGGTTAGCAAAACTTTATGCTCGTTATAGTAAGCCTCATCCTGATGCAAAATCCTCAGCAATTGGCTTTCATCAAGTAAATAATCGTCTTCCTTCACATTATCCGTCAGGTCGATATACTGCAAATCCCGCAACCCATTCGGTATCGGTTCTGATGATATTTCTCGCACTAATACAGGTATAATCCGCTTATTCAGCGATAAAGCATAATCTAATTCTTTCCGAGCAAAATAAGACTTTATCGAATCCGGCGAAAGCAAATAAACTACATTATCCGCTTGTTCAATCCCCCGGTTAATCGCTTCCTCAAATGCTTCCCCCGTTTGAATATCTGTTGTATTCGTCCAAACCGTAATACTTTCTCGCCTCAAACTGTTGCGAATTTTCTCCATTGTCGCCCTATCTTCATTGGCGTAGGAGATAATCACCTGAGTCATCAAGTTATTAGCGTTTTTGATACTTTCCGTGATATATTCGCAATGCAGATCCGTCGGAACACAAGGCGGTTGCTCGTCTTTAAACCGTCGCTTTAACCAATCTTGAGCCTGTTGCTTCTCATCCCCAATTAACAAGCAATTTGTTTGTTTTTGATTGCGCTCCCACTCTAAGGCTTTAGCTAATAACTGAGTATGCTGCTCCACATAATCAGCATGACGCTTCAATAATTCAATTAATCCAGCAAAAGACTTCTCAAAATCATCAATTCCTTCTCGGAAATACACCCAGTTAATTTTTTCAATTGTCGGGTGCATATTCTTAAAGCTTGTATGTTTCCCTTGTGCTTGGTACGTTTCCCAATCTTCCGATGTACCATTCGGGAATCTCTGCTGCCAAGTTTCCTGATTAATTTGCTCAACGTGCAATAAAGGAATAATCCGTTTATTCCGCTTAATTGCTAACTCAATTTCTTTCAGGCAATAGGGTGAATTTACGGAATGGGGTGCAATGATAAATAGGAAATTATGCGCCTTTTCAATCCCATCATCAATCTGATTTTGAAAATCTACCCCAAGAGGGATGTCATTTTGATCAAACCAAATTTTGAATCCTTCTTCCAGCAATCGCGCATAAAGTTTTCTTCCGAATGCTAAGCTATCTGCTCGTCCGTAAGAAATGAAGGCATTGCAAAAACTGTTCATTTTTAACACCCTGATTCAAATGACTCATCAAGCGTATTGACAGGAGTGGGAATGATGAAAAATATTTACACTTTGGCAGATGAAAAAAAAGCGATCACTTTTTTGCGACTATATCAGATTATGAGATAAATCTATCTGTAAAGCTTTAAACGTTGATTTTGAGCCGCTACACCAGCGTCTTCCTTATCCTTACCAGGGTGTATCTGTTACTCCTGCTACTTTTGAGTGGCGATCCCGTCGCAAAGGTGCTTATCGTTCTCTGGGGCGTTGTACTTCAAATAATCCTCCACCCAAGCACAAGCATCCTGCATGAGTGGAGCTAGAGTTAAATCTTCTAAATTCCACAGAATTACAGTTTTGTCATCACTAGCAGAGGCAGGCATCTTGCTGACGGGGTTGAACACTACGCTATTGACTCCTTTCGTATGCCCTGTGAGGGTTTGCTGTTCTTTCCACTCTTTCCCTTCAATCCTCCAGAGTTTGACAGTGCTGTCATTGCTAGCAGAGGCAATCGTCTTGCCGTCGGGGTCGAACGCTACGCTAATGACCCCAGCCTCATGCCCTGTGAGGGTTTGCAGTTCTTTCCCTTCAGTGCTCCACAGCTTGATGGTGCCGTCCCGACTCGCAGAGGCAATTGTCTGACCATCGGGACTAAATGCTACCGCCCACACTGTATCGACATGAGCCTTGAAAGTTTTCAGGAGCTGACCTTCAAGACTCCAGAGTTTGATAGTTTTATCATTACTAGCAGAGGCAATCGTCTTACCATCGGGACTGAACACTACGTCTTTGACCCATTCAGCATGACCCTTGAAAGTTTTCAGGAGCTGACCTTCAAGACTCCAGAGTTTGATAGTTCTGTCATTACTAGCAGAGGCAATTGTCTGACCATCGGGACTGAAGGCTACCCCCGACACCGCAGCGCTATGCTGAGACAGAGTTCTCAGTAGCTGACCTTGAATAGTCCAGAGTTTGATAGTTGTGTCATCACTAGCAGAGGCAATTGTCTTACCGTCAGGACTCAATGCTAAGCCTTTGACCTTATCAGTATGTCCCTCGAGGGTTTTCAGTAGCTGACCTTGACTACTCCAGAGTTTGATAGTTGTGTCATCACTAGCAGTGACAATTGTCTTACCATCAGGACTGAAGGCTATGCGCCACACTCTCTCCCTATGTCCCTTAAGAGTTGGAAGTACCTTTCCTTCATAACTCCATAGTCTAATAGTGCCGTCCCCACCAGCAGAAACAATCGTCTTACCATCGGGACTGAACGCTACGCCTCTGACCCCATCAATATGTCCCTTGAGGGTTTGGAGCAACTTACCTTGGGTACTCCAGAGTTTGATAGTGTTGTCATCACTAGAAGAGGCAATTTTCTTACCATCGGGACTGAATGCTACACCCCATACCCATCCGTTATGTTCCTTGAGAGTATTCTGTAACTTGCCTTGAGTACTCCAGAGTTTGATAGTGTTGTCCTCGCTAGCAGAGGCAATCGTCTTACCATCAGGGCTGAACACTACACTAATGACCCCATCATTATGTCCTTTGAGAGTTCTCAGGAGCTTACCTTCAGTACTCCAGAGTTTGATAGTTTTGTCATTACTAGCAGAGGCAATTGTCTTACCATCAGGACTGAACACGACGCCTCTGACCTCCTTATCATGTGCCTTGATAGTTCTCAGTAGTTTACCTTGAGGACTCCAGAGTTTGATCGTTTTGTCACTACTAGCAGAGACAATCGTCTGACCATCGCGACTGAATGCTACGTCTCTGGCCCAATCACTATGTGCCTGGATAGTTCTCAGTAGCTGACCTTGAATAGTCCAGATTTTGATAGTTTTGTCAGCACTAGCAGAAGCAATCGTCTTACCGTCGGGACTAAACGCTATTCCCCGCACGCGATCGGTATGCTTGTCGAGGGTTTGGAGTAACTTACCTTGAAGATTCCAAAGTTTGATAGTGTTGTCTTCACTAATAGAAGCAATCGTCTTACCGTCAGGGCTAAACACCGCAGCGTTGACATCAGTCAAATGTCCTTCCAAGCCTGCCAAGCGATTGTGTTCTCTGAGGGTAGTCCCATAAATTGCTTCCTGAAACGCTCTTAAAACTGTACTCTCGGTTGTCTTGTCGGTTATCTTTTGTTTTTGAAGCTGTTGAAGCTGCCTTCCAGCCCTAATCGCTTCAATCAAACCATCGAATTGCCGATTTGATTTAGAGAATAACAATGAATATTGCCCCAGAGAATTTATTTGGGCTATTTTGGCTTGTCTCCCCTGAATACCAGCTTCCAAACCTGCGAAAACAGCCACTCCTGCTACAACACTCACCAATCCGAGTAGCGATCGCAAGATAATGATCCGCCATTTTTCCCTTTTTCTGGCTGCTTCAATTGCCTCGCGACTGTCTGTAATATATTCTTGTTGTAATCGAGTCGCGACGGGTTGCTTTTTTTGTTGCTCCGCTTCCTGCAACCAATTTTGAGCAATGGCAAATTCATTCCCCCGCAACAGCAAATCGGCACTTTTATCTTTATCCTGCCATTCGATCGCCCTCTGCAACCATTTGCTATGACTGTGGACATGTTCTCTGTCCGTATCGAGAGTTCTCACCAACTGATTGAAATTGGCATTAAAATCCCGCTCATTGTGATTAAAATCAATCCACTGCACCTTCGCTAATTCCGGATGCAAATCTGCCGTGTTTACCTCCCGATGCAACACCGTTACAAAGCGTTTATTCAACTGCGCTGCATACTCTACTTCATCCGCACAGTAAGGGGAATTCACCGATCGCGGTGAAAGAATAAACAAAAAGTTGTCACACGCTTTAATTCCGCGATAAATTTCCTGCTGAAAGTCACTCCCTGATGCAATACTTTCTTGATCAAACCAAGTCGTTTTCCCCTGAATCTGTAAACTATCATTCAGCTTTCTAGCAAAGTCCGAATCAGCACGGGAATAGGAAATAAACACATCCAGTGATTCAGCAGGCGGTTGCCGCAGACTTTCAGCAATGAATTCTTCCTGTAATGCAATGGGTGGATGCTGTGTCCTAGTCTTTGCCACCTTTAACCAAGTTTCAGCACTCCGCAAGTTATACCCTCTTAACAGAATACTCGGATTCTCGTGCTGCCGCTTCCACTTCAGCGCTTTAGTCAACAAAACCTTATGCTCATTGTAGTAAGCCGCATTTTCATGAAAAATTTTCAACAATTGGCTTTCATCGAGCAAGTAATCGTCTTCCTTTACATTGTCGGTGAGGTCAATATACTGCAACTCCTGTAGTGCACTCGGCACCTGCATCAAGTCAGTTTCGCGTACCAACACAGGAATAATCCGCTTGTGCAGTGACACCGCCAAGTCCAATTCTCGCTGACAATAAGTAGAGTTAACCGAATCCGGTGAAAGCAGATAGACCATATTATCCGCTTGTTCAATTCCTCGCTTAATCCCCTCGTCAAACGCTTCCCCCGTTTGAATATCCGTCTTATTCGTCCAAACTGTGATACTTTCCCGCCTCAAGCTATTGCGAATCTTCTCCATCGTTGCCCGATCGTCATCGGCATAGGACAGAAACACTTGCGTCATCAAGTTATTCGCATTCTTGATACTTTCAGTGATGTACTCGCAATGCAAATCAGTAGGAACACAAGGCGGTTGCTCGTCTTTAAAGCGTATCTTTAGCCAAACTTCTGCTTGTTTTCGTTCTTCTCCAATTAACAGATAGCTGGTTTGTTTTTGATGTCGCTCCCACTCCAAGGCTTTAGCTAAAAATTCGGTATGTTGCTCGACATAATTTTGATGTCTACCCAACAGATTCATTAAGCCTGTAAAAGAAGCCTCAAAATCATCGATTTCCTCTCGAAAATACACCCAGTTAATCTTACCGATCGCGGGGTGCATATTGGGAAAGCTCGAATGTAATCCTTTGGCTTTATAAGCTTCCCATTCTTCAGGGGTTTCTTGAGGAAATCTCTGCTGCCAAGTTTCTTGAGTAATTTGCTCAACGTGCAACAGCGGAATAATTCGTTTATTGCGCTTCAAAGCTAGCTCAATTTCTTTGCCACAATAGGGCGAATTAATCGAATGGGGTGCAATGATAAATAGGAAGTTATGCGCCTTCTCAATGCCATCATCAATTTGGTTTTGAAAATCGACCCCAAGGGGAATATCATTTTGGTCAAACCAGACTTTTAACCCTTGTTCCAGCAAGCGGGTATGAAGTTTTGTCGCAAACGCTTTACTATCTGCTCTCCCGTAGGAGATGAAGGAATCAAACAAATTTTTCATTTTCAGGCAGTTGCACAAAACTCAGAACAAAGCGTCTCAACCCTGGTTAAGACGATGAATATAATCTGCCTTTGGAAAGATGAAACGTCAAGGGCAATCGCTACTTTCTCTAAGACTATAGTGTTTGTCAATTCAAGGCAATACAAATCGTTTAAGGGCACGAGATATCGTGCCCCTACCTGTGGTGTACTAAGTATTCTAGCCGTTACACCATCGTCAGCGACATCAATTCCTCTGGGCTCTCGAAGCTTGCAGTTACACCTTGCACATCATCCACATCTTCTAAAGCATCCATCAACTTGAGGAGCAATCGCACTTTATTTTCTCTTCCGATATTGATGCTATCGCTTCATTTTTACTCAATACCTTCGCATGATTGCCCAACAAAAAATAACCCCGCGATTAGAAAAGCGGGGTGAAATTAATTGGGCTTTGCTCAGAAAATTTTTGAAGAGGTTCTCTGTAACTAACTTACTTCTTTATTTTTGAACTGGTTATAGAGTGTTTGCGGTGTGTTGTATGCTTTACCCTCTTCTTTGTGGTTTTAACACCTTGATGCTGTTTAACGGTAGGTGTACCATTTACAGTCTTAGTCATGTGAGTTTCGGATTTAACCGGACTCGCCTGAACGCCTGAGGTAGAGAAAGCCATCGGAGCCGCAAAGGCGAAAGCGAGAGCTAAAGCGGTAGCAACCTTTTTCATTGGAGATTTCCGTATCAATGAACCAACAAGATAACTATCCAACCCCCATTCCGCACCCTCAACTGTCACATGCGCGGCAAGAGTTAGTGGCAGTGGTTAAATTCCACAAGTCTTAAGTAAAAATACTTAAGCTTCAGCTAGATTAGAATGATAATCGAACTCAGGAGGGAGAGGAGAGCGCCGCTCTCCTCTCCCTCCCCCTTGGATTGATGATCATTATTGGACACAAAGTCTAAAAAAATAGTGCAGCTTTTTTGAGCAAGAAGATACCAATGAAACAATAAACTTTACCAATTGAGTTAACAGGCTGATTTCTTGAATAGCTGATGAATTCCCTACCAGAAATTGCCGTACAAAATCTCGACCATCTCGGTTTAGTTGCAGGTTTAATAGATGAAATAGGAATCGTAGAGAAAATCAATCAGTTAGTTGGGGAAAAACCCGGAGAAATAGTTAGCCCTGGTCATGCTGTCAAAGCAATGATCTTAAATGGACTGGGCTTAGTTTCAGCGCCATTATACTTATTCTCCCAGTTTTTTGAAGGAAAAGCTATAGAACATTTAATTGGAGTTGGCATCAAAGCAGAGCATCTTAACGATGACCGTTTAGGCAGAGTGTTAGACAAATTGTATCTAACAGGGACGAGCCAAATCTTCACTCTTGTTGCTCTAGCAGCGGCAGAGAAGTTTGATGTTTCCCTGAATACTGTTCATCTGGATTCAAGTTCCTTTCACCTGCATGGAGAATATGAATCGGACTTACCATCCGTTTATTTTTCTAGCCAAGAAGTTAACTCAGATGAGCCAGATAGGTCAGTGGTAAATCAGAGAGTTGCTCCTGTACCAATTAAGATTACTTACGGTTACTCCCGTGACCATCGTCCTGACTTAAAGCAGTTCATCTTAGACTTAATTTGTAGTGATGATGGAGATGTACCATTATTTCTACGAGTCGCTTCTGGGAATGAATCAGATTCAGCCGGCTTTGCCCAAATTTTTAAGGAGTTTAAAAAGCAGTTAGAGCTGGAGGCTTTGATGGTAGCTGACAGTGCATTATATACAGCCCCTAACATCCTTAAGATGGCTAGCTTAAGATGGTTATGCCGAGTTCCCCTCACACTTAAACAAGCAAGGCAACTGATAGAGCAACTCAGCGACAAAGACTTCGTTGAGAGTACCATTCCCGGATATCGTTGGGCTGCACAGACCAGTAATTATGGTGGAGTTCGCCAACGGTGGTTGGTTGTAGAGAGTGAAACTCGTCGTGCCTCAGACTTGCGCCAGCTAGGAAAAAATATCGAGAAAGCGCATCAAGAAGCTAAGAAGAATTTACGGAAGTTAGCTACTCAAGAATTTGCTTGTCAACCCGATGCACTAGCGGCTGCCACTCGATTATCGAAACAACTGAAATACCACAACTTAACACAGATTCAGATAGTGCAAGTTCTCCCTGAATCTGAGGCTAATTCCTCAAATAGTGCTGAGTCCTCTCAACAGGTGTGTAAAATTCAAGCACAACTGGAACCCGATGTTGGTGTCATCATGAAACAGACAAGAGCAGCGGGACGATTCATACTGGCTACTAATGTTCTGGATATTAACCAGCTTAGCTGTGATGAAATGATTGCTAAATATAAGGAGCAGCAATCTTGCGAAAGAGGTTTTGCTTTTTTGAAAGACCCCTTATTTTTTACCGATAGTGTTTTCTTGAAATCTCCCGAAAGAATTGAAGCTTTGGCTTTAGTGATGGGATTGTGTTTGTTGGTCTATAGTTTGGGACAAAGATATCTCCGTTCTCAGTTGAGACAAGCCAACTCAACCTTAAAAAATCAGTTAGGTCAACCCACTCTTACCCCGACCTTGCGTTGGATTTTTCAGTGTTTTCAGTCGGTTCATTTTCTCCAGGTTGCCACTGTCAAACAAATCTCTAATTTGACCCAAGAGCGCTTAGCTATTTTAAACTTTTTCCCAGCTTCCTGTCGTGCTTATTATTTATTGATGTCAACCTAATGATTCAATAAATTAAGTGCGAAAAATTAAGTTTTCCTAGATGAGTTAAGGAATTTTTGGCTCATTTCAACTTTTTCTTGCCCCAGTCAAGTTTTATTGATTGTTTTTTGGCTTTTCTTGTCAACTTTTCCTCTTCTATTATCCTTTAATCGACCCTAAATCTATATTTCTACTTATTTAAGAAGGCTGCAACCTCCTAGACTAGACTTTCTTTGATAATCACTCACTCTGGGATTGATTATTATTGTAATTCAGTTCATCCCTAAGTATTTTTACTTAAGAATTTTGGGGTTTAGCCACCGCCATCAACTTTTGCCGTGCATGTGACAGTTGAGGGTGCGGAATGGGGG
>DATNQL010000700.1:0-6294 GCA_036704025.1 Stenomitos sp. | reverse complement strand
GTCCTCAGTAAAGATAGGTAAACCAATAAAGGAACTATTGTCTGACTATGATAGTTTCTAAATTATCCATTGGTTCAGCGGGGTTGAGCCGCATCTACAATGAAACCCCTTCACCTCATGCTGGCGATTCTTCCTGTATGGGGAGCGATCGCTACCTCTCCTTGTGCTGCACAGCCAATTGTTCCAGCCGCTGATGGTACAGGAACTCTGGTTAATGCCAACAGCAACCTGATCAATATTAGTGGCGGTAGTCTTAATCAAAATCAGACCAATCTTTTCCATAGCTTCAGTCAATTTGGTCTGAATCAGAATCAAATTGCCAATTTTTTATCGAATCCCTCAATTCAGAATATTCTGGCTCGTGTCGTGGGCGGAGATGCCTCGATTATTAATGGGCTAATTCAGGTTAGTGGCGGTAATTCTAATCTTTATTTAATTAATCCAGCAGGAATTATTTTTGGGGCTGGATCTAGTTTAAATGTGCCTGCTTCGTTTATGGCAACGACGGCGACAGGCGTTGGTTTTGGTGACAATTGGTTGAGTGCGGCTGGGGGCAATGACTATGCGCCTCTTGTCGGAAATCCTAACACCTTCGCGTTTACCACAGGGCAACCGGGAGCGATCGCAAACTTCGGTAATTTAGCGGTTAGTGCAGGAAACAGCATTACTTTCTTGGGTGGTACTGTCCTCAATGCGGGGCAACTTTCAGCCGTAGGGGGGCAGGTGATACTAACGGCGGTATCAGGAGAGAAATTGGTGCGCTTAAGTCAAGCGGGAACTGTGCTGAGTTTAGAGGTTCAACCCTTGGCAGCAAGTAGCACTCAACCGCAACCTTGGACGTTCCCCATTCAATCATTACCTCAATTACTCACGGGTGGGGGTGTAGATAGTGCGAACCAAGTACAGGTAAATCCAGATGGCACGATTCAGTTAACGGGTTCTGATATCAGCATTCCCTCGGATACGGGAACGGTAATTGCGTCTGGAACGATTGATGTGTCCACCTCTGAACCCCCCCTAACCCTCTCTTCACAAGGGAGGGAACCGGAATCTGAACCCCCCTTTTTAAGGGGGGCAGGGGGGATCGTGAATGTTTTAGGCGATCGCGTAGGTCTGTTCAATGCCCATATTAACGCTTCAGGTATTAATGGCGGCGGGACGGTGTTGATTGGAGGTGACTATCAGGGGAAGGGAAGCGTACCCAATGCGTTGCGTACTTTTGTTAGTAGTGACTCGGTGATTAGGGCTGATGCACTAGTTAATGATAATGGCGGTAAAGTGATTGTCTGGGCTGATGAAGTCACTCGGTTTTATGGAACCACTAGTGTTCGAGGCGGTAATCTTTCTGGGAATGGCGGGATTGTAGAAGTTTCGAGTAAAGGAAGCCTATTGTTTCAAGGAACAGCCGATACCACGGCTTCGCAGGGTAACATTGGCATTTTGCTGCTCGATCCAACAGACATCCTGATTCGGGAAGGGATTGGGAATGGAAACGATTTGGATGGGTCGAACGATGGTTTTACTGGCAGTCCCTTTGGGGGTGTAGGTCAGGTACTCGCTAACGATACAACACCGACAGTCCTTTTCGAGTCAGAGATAGCCAGATTAGCAGCCAATAGTAACGTCGTTCTGGAAGCAACAAACAATATCACCATTGAAAACCTCAGCTATGACTTTTTGGGACTGAATCCCTTGGTATCTCTTGCGCCAACCCTGAAGGGTTCGCTTACATTTCGTGCAGGTAACTCTTTCTCCATGAATCAAGGAGATACCATCCTAACTCAGGGGGGAATATCGATTTCGGCAGCGAATATCACTACTGGCAGGCTGATTGCGGGTCAAGGCATTACGCTTAATGCTACAAGCAACATGGCGACAACTGACCTCGCTAGCTTGACAGCGATTAACCTCACAGCAGGGGGGAGCATTAGCACCAATCGCCTTCTGGCAGGTGGTGATATTAATATTCCAGGGGTTTCATTGCCTGTTGGGATTGGTAATGGTAATGCTGGCAGCATCACCCTCAGTAGCAACGGCAACATCGTCACGGGGGGGATAAATACTAGTTCTCAAAATGGTAATGCGGGGAATGTTACCCTTAGCAGTGCGGCAGGGACTATCCTGATCGATCCGAGCCGAGGTGAAAGTACCCTGATGATTGATGGTAAGCCGCTCGATGCTACAGGAGCTGTGTTTGCTGTCGCTAAGGAGTCTGGACGTGGCGGAACGATTAAGCTTCAGGCTAACGGAAATATAACCACAGGTGCGATCGCATCCGGTTCGTTGAGAGGAGATGGAGGCGAGATTAACCTCATTAGCACAGCAGGTGCGATCGATACGACACAAGGTGAGATTAAATACCGAGGTGAAACAATTCCCGACACAGGATTGCTGCTATCGGGTTCTGGGGGAAATGGCACAGGTGGGAAAATTACAGTAACGGCTAGTGGTGATATTATCACTGGCCCCGTCGTTTCCGCTTCCAGAGAAGGGGATGGAGGTGAGATTAACCTTACGAGTGCAAACGGTAAGATTGATACCTTACAAGGGCTTACCTCACTTCAAGCGTTCGAGGCTTTATTAAGAGGAGCCGATATTTCTTCTAGCGATCTTTCACCACAAACATCCTCCAACCTTTTTCCCCTCGCCAGAATTGTTGCTGGGTCAATTGTTTCAGGTTCCGGAGGTGATGGAACTGGAGGCAAGATTACAGTAAGTGCGGGGGGCAACCTCTCAACCGGTGGTGTGATTTCTACCTCCATTGACGGCAACGGGGGTGATATTAATCTCACCAGTACAACCAACGATATTGACGTATTTTTGATTAACTCCCAGAGTTTAGGAGCTGGTAGGGGAGGAAACGTTAACGTTAACGCTAACCGCTTTTTCCGAGCTACGGGTACTGCCCAGACAGCATTAGACCAGTTACCACCCGATGCCGTCAATCCCAGCGATATCCCTGCTAGATTAGACCGACAAGCTAGTATATCGAGTGCTGGAAACAGTGGTGGAGGTTCGATTACGATTCGTCATGGGGGTGGAGACAACGATATTCCTTTTCTGGTGGGAAATGCCACGTTCAACGGAACAGTTGGCTCGATTACGACTCGATCAAGCAATACAATTTCACCCAAACGAGATTTTTGGGGCAGCTACACTCAGGACAATATTCAAATCATTACCTCACCGCAAGACCCGATAAATCCAGAGTTTCCACCGATTCCAGACTCGCTCTCTTTGCAAGCGCCAGTTTCCCAAATACAGCTCGCAACTTTAGAGGAGGCGCGTGAGATTATTCGCCAAATTCAAGGGGCGATCGGGATTAGACCAGCATTAATCTATGTCAGTTTTGTTCCCGCAGCTATTCCTCAAAATCCCGATGTAACAAATCAGGAGAAAATCTTTACCCAGCAGTTCGAGCGACATCTGGCAACATCATCGGTTGTTGTAGATCCGAAAATTTCACTTGAACCGCAAGATAGTGACGAGTTAGAACTATTACTTGTAACCGCACAAGGGAAACCGATTCGCAAACACCTCACTGGAGTCACTCGCGAACTCGTCCTTGCTGTTGCTGAGCAATTTCGCACAGAAATCACCCTCAACCAATCCGATGACTACCTCCCTCCAGCCCAAAAACTCTATCAGTGGCTCATCGCCCCCTTAGAAGCGGAACTCCAAGCGCAAGGAATCGAGAACCTCGCCTTTATCATGGACGCAGAGTTACGCTCTATCCCAATGGCTGCCCTCCATGATGGGCAACAGTTTTTGATCGAGCGCTACAGCGTGGGTCTGATGCCCAGCCTCAGCTTAACGGATACCCGCTACCAAAGTGCTCGGAATGCTCAAATTTTAGCAATGGGAGCCTCGAAATTTTCCGATCCCAAGCTCAACCCTTTATATGCTGTACCGGAAGAAGTACAGACGATTGTCTCCGAATGGCCGCGCAAAGGGAAATACTTCCTCAATCGGGATTTTACCTTCGAGAATCTCAAGGGGCAACGTGCTCAACAGCCGTTTGGCATTATCCACCTAGCGACTCACGCTGTCTTCCAGTCGGGAACGCTGAGCAATTCGTTCATTCAACTTGGGGATAGGCGGTTAGGACTCCACGAACTGCGACAACTCGGCTGGAATAACCCACCTGTGGAGTTATTAGTGCTTTCGGCTTGCCAAACCGTGTTGGGTGATCAGGATGCAGAATTAGGCTTTGCCGGGTTAGCCTATCAAGCTGGTGTCAAGTCAGCACTGGCGAGTTTGTGGTATGTAGATGATCGCGCGACACTAGCACTGATGACCGAATTTTACCGACAGTTGGGCAAAGTTTCCACCAAGGCAGAGGCACTCCGGCAAGCGCAGTTAGCCTTACTGCGGGGACAACTTCGGGTAGAAGCCGGTGAATTACGCACGGCTAGGGGAACCATGCCTTTACCACCAGAATTGGGTAAGCGGGGGCAGGTTAATTTTTCTAATCCAGCCTCTTGGGCAGCGTTTACTCTTGTTGGCAGTCCTTGGTAAAAGATACTCTTGCCCCCTCCCCGGTGCGGGGAGGGATGGTGAGGGGTTCTTTATATTGGTGCCAGAAGTCGAGTCAACTAGTGAAGGGTTTGAATTCGTTGTTGCAGGGAGTTAACCAATTCCACATCACCCAAATCTTGATATCCAGCCAGTGCCTCCTTGGAGAGGCGGAGGGCATCCTCTTTTCGATTCATTACTGCATAGAGTGTTCCTAAATGGTCTTGTGCTGTCACCTTCTCCCAAGTATTCTGTTTAGTTGCAGCTAGCTCGATCGCTTTCAAATAATTCTGTTCCGCCATCAAGTTGAGTCCAGTTGATCCATAGAAATCGCCCAGTGTGCGGTAAACCTGTGGCGTAGTGGTATTCTGTTTTACCAGAACTTCCAAAATTGCGATCGCCTCACCATATAAATTGCGATCGCTATACTCATTGGCTAGTGCGAGCGCTTTCTCCTCTGCCGTCAAATCCAGGGTTTTGGTTTGCTCAGCCACTGCCTGCACCTCGCTGACTACCTCTTGCCCCACTCGTTGAAATCTCAATCCCGACACGCCCCTGATTTGACTTTGATAGTCACTCAGTGTTACCTTTTCCTTCTCGGATGATTGACCATTATCTGCCACGACAACCAACCAGTAATCAACGCCCGGTTGCAGAGGTTGTTCACCCCCATACACCACTTGCGTTCCATTCACTTGCGTCTGCCAGAGTACAATTTTGCTTCCAACGACGCCGTTAATCTTGGGGCGTCCGTATAGACTCACGGTATAATTTGTTGCACCCGCGACGGGATTCCAGCGTAGCATTGGCTTCTCTGCGAGCAGCAGTGTATAGCGAGGGCTGATAATATAAGGAATCCCTGGTTCATTTCCACCCGGTACAGGTGGAGAATAGCCACGAAGGGCATTTAATGAATTTCCTCGACAGTAATTAGCAACACCCCTTGCTGTCCCTTGAGTACTGACGGGGCGACTACTACTATCCGGGCAGGTAATTGAGGCAACTCCACCTGGTGATGTTTTCACCCAGTCACCCATTTGGAGCATTGTAGAACCGGATACAGCACTAAAGTTTGATGCACCTTGGCGTTGAACCCAAGTTTGACCTCTAACAGTCGAAAGTTCAATATCACCCGCTACTGCCACTGTAGGAGCGAGTACTGTCAGCATCCCAGCAGCCAGCGTTAATTTGAGCAGTTTTACACTTAGACTCATAGGTTTCCTCACTGCTTTGATTCAGAATTGAGCCGTTTTTGTGCCATATCTAGCCAACTATCTTCCTCTGGAATAGACTGGCTAGCATACTGAACACAGGTTTGCCATTCTGTTAGCGCACCTTTTTGATCGCCAAATTCTTCCAATACCTGAGCCATGAGACAATGGGGAGCGGCAGACTCAAATTTCACCTGATTTTTGAGTTCGATCGCCTTGTAAAGTGCTGCGTATGACTCGTCATAGCGCTTTTGTCCCAATCGCGCCCAACCGAGGTTTTTCCACAAATAGTATTCTTGTGGGGAAGGTTTGGAGCCTGCCAAAGTCTCGATTCCGCGAGACAAAAGTTCAACGGCGGTAGGATATTTTTTATCTAAAATATAAAGTCTGGCTAAATTATTTAGCGCATCCAAGGAACCGAGTTGCATCCCTATTTTGTAATGGGTACGAGCTTTGTCTAATTCTTGTCGCGTTTCGTACAGCCCTCCCAAGTTGAAGTAAGCTTTGCCATAGTTCGGATCGAGTTTAATGGCTCGTTGGTAATACTGCTCGGCACTTGCTAATTGAT
>DATNQL010000699.1:0-2974 GCA_036704025.1 Stenomitos sp. | reverse complement strand
TTGTTCTAAAGAGAGTTAATTTTCTCTTAATAAGTTTCTTATGCGGCGGATCGATCGCTGCTTTGGGAAATCCTACCCTGGCTCAGATTATCCCCGATGCCACTTTAGGGGCTGAACCTTCTGTTGTTACACCCCTTGATGACCTGGGATTGCCGATTGATGAAATCGATGGTGGAGCGCGTCGCGATGCAAATCTATTCCACAGTTTTCTGGAATTTAATGTTGAGGCTGATCGAGGAGCCTACTTCTATACTCCAGCTGGTATTGAGAATATTCTGGCACGGGTGACGGGTGGTAATCCATCAAAAATTCTGGGTCTGCTCGGTACTTTTGGCGATTCGACAGCTAACTTATTTTTGATTAATCCTAACGGGATTATCTTTGGGCCAAATGCCCAACTGGATGTTGCCGGTTCCTTTGTAGGGACGACGGCAAACAGTTTGGTGTTTGAAAATGGCGTTGCGTTTAGTGCTACCACTCCCCAATCTCCTCCCCTGCTTACCATTAGTGTTCCTCTTGGCTTGCAATATGGGGGTAATGTCGGAAGTATTCAGGTGCAGAGTTCTATCCTGCAAGTGCCCAATGGTAAAACCTTAGCTCTTGTTGGTGGTAATTTGCAGCTCAATCGCGCTTTGTTAGAAGCTCCCGAAGGTCGAGTCGAGTTGGCGGGGGTGAGCGGTTCGGGAACTATTGGATTGGAAGAGAATAACAGCCGTCTGCGTTTAAGCGTTCCTGAAAACATAGCACGCACAGATGTCTCCGTTAATCGCAGTGTGATCAGGAACCTCGGTGATGGCGGTAGCATTAACATTTATGCCGATAATCTAACCATTGACCGCAGTAGTGTGAGGGCTGGATTCGATGCCGATTTTGGGTTTAATGGCACTCAGGCAGGAGATATCACACTTGATGCGGTAGGAGAGGTAAAGATAGGACAGGGAAGTATAGTTACCAACTCTGTACTTCCGGATTCTACTGGGAATAGTGGCAACATCAACATCAAAGCTAAAGTTGTTTCCCTAACAGATAACGCTCAAATAGGCGCTATTACCTTCGGGCAGGGAAACGCTGGAAAAATATTGATTGAGGCCAATGACTCTGTCTCCTTGGCAGGCAACGCTAGTATCAGGAGCAATGTGTCCTCTGAAGCTGAAGGTGACGGTGGCGACATCAACATCCAGACTCCTGTGCTTTCCTTGACTGATGGTGCTGACCTGAGTACGAGTACCTTTGGTCAAGGAGATGCTGGCAATATCACCGTACAGGCTAACGAATCCATTGTGCTTGTCAATGGTCGAATCTACAGCGCTGTAAGAGAAGGAGCTATTGGTCAAGGGGGCAAAATCAACATCCAGACTGGCTCTCTCTCCTTAAGTGAAGGTGCTGCTTTAGATTCCAGCGTAGAAGAAGGAGCTATCGGTTCAGGGGGTGACATTAACCTTAGCGTTGGCTCACTTTCCTTGACTGATAACTCTGTCTTGTTTGCTGATACGGGTGGGCAGGGGAACGCCGGAAATATAACGGTGGGAGCCAATGATTTGATTTCCCTCACCCATAGCCAAATCTACTCTAATGTAGAATCTGGAGCGAGTGGTGAGGCGGGAAACATTAGCATCGAGACAGGTTCGCTATCCTTAATGGACAAGAGCCGTATCTCCAACAGTACCTTTGGCGAGGGAAATGCTGGCAGCATTTTTGTACAGGCGAATGATTCTATCTCACTCATCGGCGATACCAGCGCGATTATCAGTGGTGTAGCGGAGGGAGCCGTCGGCAATGGTGGCGATATCCAGCTCGCAGCGAAGTCCCTCTCATTAACCAACGGCGCTCAACTATTTGCCGCCACCTTTGGCATAGGAAACTCAGGAAATATTGCAATCAACATTTTAGATACTGTTAGCCTGTCTGGCGTTGGTTCAACCACAGGCTTCTCTAGTGGGTTGTTGACTAACACGGAAGAGGGGGCTAATGGTCAGGGTGGTGATATCAGAGTTAATACCCGTACCTTGCAAGTATCGGATGGCGCAGTATTGAGTGCCGTAAGCCGGAGTTCCTTTAAGGGCGGTAATATCAATGTCGATGCCAATACGCTTGAGGTTACCAATGGTGGACAACTCCTCACCACGGCCTTCAGTAGCGGAGATGCAGGTAGCATTACGGTTAATGTCAGTGATCGTATCATCCTGGCTGGCAATGATTCCACTTTCGCGGCGCGCGTCGCCCAATTTGGTCAAGTTGATACGGATGGTTCTGCCAGTGGCTTATTTGCTCGGACTGAAGGCGCTGGAGCGGCTGGAAATGTGATAATTAATACCTCACAGTTGACTGTCCAGGATAGAGCGCAGGTGTCTGTTTCTACCTCCGGTGGCACTGGTGGAAGTATCGCCGTGACCGCAAATCGTTTTGAGGCTATCAATGGTGGACAACTCCGCACCACTACAGCCGGCAGCAATCAGGCTGGGAACATCACCCTAAGGATACTTGATAGTGTTACCCTAGCCGGAGCTAAAAGTGGTTTGTTTGCTAACACAGAGCGTGGTTCTATCGGCAATGGCGGCAGTATTTTGATGAGTAACCCCAGGGCGGTGCTCATTCGGGATGGTGCAAATGTCGCTGTAGATAGCCAAGGCACTGGAAAAGGCGGTAATATCCAGATTCAGACGGATATTCTGACCCTTAACAATCAAGCCTCAATCTCTGCCGAAACAGCTAGTAATTCAGGCGGTGATATTACATTACAGGTGCAAGACTTATTGCTGATGCGCCACGGTAGCCGTATATCTACTACCGCAGGCACGGCTCAAGCTGGGGGAGATGGTGGCAATATCGCGATTGATGCTCAGTTTATCGTTGCTGTCCCTAGAGAGAATAGCGACATCACCGCCAATGCCTTCACAGGTCAAGGCGGCAATATCAACATTACAACTCAAGGTATCTATGGCCTTCAATTCCGCCCTCGCCTGACTCCGTTGAG
>DATNQL010000698.1:0-6010 GCA_036704025.1 Stenomitos sp. | reverse complement strand
TGTTTGACGGCGAGGGTAGTGGAGCCTTTAGTACCTTGTCCGGAACAGCCGCACAAGGTGGCAACGTGAATATCACCACAGGTAGCTTATCGGTAACTCATCAAGCCTTAGTTTCTACGAGTACTAGGGGTCAAGGCAATGCCGGAAACGTCAGGATTAATGCTCGTAATACGGTAGCCTTGCAGCAACAAGGTGGCATCGAGAGCCAAGTGGAATCAACCGGAGTGGGGAATGGAGGCAATTTGGAAATTACAGCCCCCACGATGGTGATTACCTATGGAGCCAGTCTCCAAGCCAATAATCAGGCAACCCATACCAACACCAACGGCATTAGCTCCCAGGCGGGGAAGATTCTAGTTCGAGTTAACAGTCTGATTTTAGACCAGGACGCCGCAATGACGACCGAAACGGCGAGTGGGAATGGTGGTGATATTGAAATTACGGCTAACGATCTGAAACTATACCGCAACAGCGTCATTTCCACCTCGGCTGGCTCCCGGCAAAATCCTGGGAATGGGGGCAGAATCAATATTGATGTGAGAAATGGATTTGTCAGTGCCGTCCCTAGTGAAAATAGCGATATCATTGCCAATGCCTTTGGCGGTTCCGGTGGTAAAATTATAATCCAAGCCGTGAGAGTGGTGGGACTGCAATCGCGATCGGGGTTGACGCCAGAGGAACTGCAAGCGCTTCGCTACAATGGCACCAGTGATATTAGCGTCGGTTCTGATGCAGGTACCCAAGGAGGGACGCAAAATCTCCAAATTGAAAACCAGTCTTCTGAACCTGTTCAGGGACTTATAGAATTGGATGTAACCCCTGTAGACCCTGCCGGCTTAATTGCCTATGGCTGTGTACCTCGAAACAGCCGGATTGCCCAAGAGCAGAGTACTTTTTTTGTCACCGGTAGGGGAGGCTTGCCCCCAACACCGGATGACCCCCTCAGCCGTGGAGCTGTCCCACCCCCTTGGGTGACTCGTGACCTTGAAACAGCCACTAATACGAATGCAGCGTCTGTTGTCAAACGAACTTTAAGCCTACCGAAAGCCCCACTCGTCGAAGCTCAAGGTATGGTGATTGGCGCAGATGGAGAAGTCATTCTTACCGCCGACGCGGCAACAACGACCCTTCATCCGTCTGGATTTTCTGCCCAAAGATGTTTGGGAGAGCCATAAACCAGAACCAATTTCTTTAACGCTAGTGGAACAAATCCATACAGATTGGTGAATATATCAGATAGGATACATAAAGACTCCCCCTTGAGGTAGATATATTGGAACTGTTTGGTTCAAGAGGTCTGCCGTGAGTAAAATTAGGTGTTTTGGGCTGGAAAGGATAGGTCTTCTGGGAGCCCTGTGGGCATTTGTTCAACTGTGTCTAGTCGTTGCTCTTCCCAAGATCCCTACGTTGGCACAAATTACGCCTGATACAACTCTAGGAACGGAAGGCTCTTTCGTGACTCCGGGTGCTAATGTGCAAGGGCTTCCGGCTGACTTAATCGAGGGCGGTGCCATCAGGCAGTCCAACCTGTTTCACAGTTTTTCCGAATTCAATGTGAACAACGGGCAGCGAGTCTACTTTGCCAGCCCCATCGGCATTGACAACATCTTTAGTCGCGTTACTGGGATGAATATCTCCAATATTCTGGGCACTTTGGGCGTTAATGGGAAAGCTAACCTATTTTTGCTCAATCCTAATGGGGTGATCTTTGGCTCAAATGCCAGACTCGATATTAATGGTTCATTTCTAGCCACTACAGCCCATAGTTTCCAGTTTCCTGATGGAACCCAGTTTAGTGCCACTAACCCTCAATCATCATCCTTGTTGTCGATTAAGGTTCCCCTTGGGGTGCAGTATGGAGCGCAGCCAGGGAAGATTACTGTTAACCAGACCAATCTACAAGTTGGTTTACAACAAAGTTTAATCCTGCTCGGTGGAGATATAGAAATCAATGGGGGAGTATTAAATGCTCCGGGAGGATTCCTTCAATTCGGGGGATTAGTTGGTGAAGGCAGCGTTGGTTTGGACGTTGATGGTGGCTTTTTGAAGTTGGGAGAATTGATCGGGACACAGGGAAATGTATCCATCAGCGGGACTCGTATATCCGCCACAGCTAGCGGGACATCGGATAACCCGAGTGGTAATATCGCGATGGCTGGGCGTAACGTTCAGATTACTGGTAGCACAATTGCGAGTGTCGGCAATAACCAATCCTACGGCACGATAACGATTAAAGCCTCAGAATCAGTTTTCCTGAATAACGCTATCCTCGACACTCGTAACCGCAATAATAATGGTTTGGGCGGCGATATATTGATCAATGCACCTAACCAAATTTTAATTAGCAACAGCAGAATTTCTAGCAAAGGATATTTCGGACGGATTTCCATCGGCAGTCTTGAGTTCGATGAAGAAGATCCAATTCAGCCAAGGACTGTTGTAATCGACAACTCTACATTGACATCCGAGACGGCTTCTACAGCCGGAAATCCACTTAACCAGAAGGGTTTGGTCAGCATTAGAGCAAACGACAGTGTCGAGATTAAGAATGGAAGCCAGCTCAACGCTACTACTTCTGGAACGGATGACGCTGGCTATATCTCCATTTCTGCTCCTAATGGCACAGTTGTGATTAATAACGGGAGCAAGCTACTCAGTGAGACCACACAAGACGCACAAGGTGATGCTGGCTATATCGAAATCCAAGCAAGAAACCTTTTCATCGATAACTCTCAGGTAAGTATTGATGATACGTCACTTAATAACCCAATCAATGATGATGTTAATGATGTTGATGATGTTGATGATGATGTTGAGAAGTTACCTGGGAGGATATACATTAGTGCCAAGCAGATGACACTGGACAATCAAGCCAAGATCGAGGCTGATGCTGCATCAGTGGACGGCGGCAACATTTACATTCATGTCTTAGATTGGCTGCTGCTGCGTCGAGACAGCTTGATATCAGCCAAAGCTGGTACGGCTCAACAAGGAGGTGGCGGCAAGGGTGGCAACATAGAAATTGTTGCAGACAATGGGTTTGTAGTGGCAGTTCCCTCAGAAGATAGTGACATCCTTGCCAATGCCTTTGGCGGTAAAGGTGGGACAATTATCATAAAAGTAATACAAGTGTTGGGACTGGAACAGCAATCGCGCTTAACTCCATCACAACTGCAAAATCTTCGTAACAACGGCACCAGCGATATCAGCGCTAGTTCAGATATCGGTTTAGATGGAGAGATAGAACTGGACACCCTGAATCTTGACCCCGCTCAGGGACTGGTAGAACTGCCCGTAACCTTAGTAGACCCCACAGGCTTAATCGCCCAAGGTTGTGAACATCGAAACAACGGGGTTGCCAAAGGGCAGAGTACATTTGTCGCCACCGGACGGGGAGGATTGCCCCCTAGCCCTGATAATCCCCTCAGCACGGGAGCTACACCTCCCCCTTGGGTCACTCGTGAGAGTGGGAGAGCCAGTCAAGCGGCGGCTGTCGTTACAGTACCCTCCCGTACACCTACCCCCCCACTGGTGGAAGCTCAGGGAATGAAGATTGGTTCTCATGGAGAAGTCATTCTCACGGCCGGGGTTGCAACATCTATGCCCCATTCGTCTGGATTTTCTGCCCTAGGGTGTTCTGGAGAGCGGTAAAGCATTTCATCATCTCTGTGGGCGAGAGGAGGAGATATTCTCAGCTTCCTCGCCTTCGTGATCATTAACCTGATTGAGCAAATTTACACGCAAGATGGCAAGCAAGCGATTGGTAGTTCTGCATCGGTTACAGAAGCTGGGAAAAGGGAGAGTGGGATTGGGGCATTGGGGATGGAAAATGGCTCAGGCACAATCTAGAATTCCCAAATTCAAAGTCTACCGCTATGGGCTTTTGGCTGTTCTAACGGCATTGTGCTGCGTGGTGGCGGTGCCAATAGTGGGCAGGACTGCAACACCCACCGTTGCCGCCAACTCCTCGATCTCAGTTGTGAAGACTCAATCCTGGCTGTTGCCGTCAACTCTCCTGGCAACAATCGCTGACTCTACGGCTCAATCCCTGCCGAATATGGCTAACAACGCCCAAACATTGGATGAACAAGCCAAAACTCTGTATTTAGCAGGGCGATTTTCAGAAGCCGTAGCCGTTTTGCAGCAACTGCTCCAAGTGTACCAGACGAATGGCGACCTCCTGGGAGAAGCGGTGGTACAGAGTAATCTCGCTTTGAACTATCAGCAATTGGGACTTACTCAGGAAGCCACTCAGGCTATTGTAGCTGCACTTAAGGGAGTGGAAAAAACCCAGAACTCCTCTGAGCGGTCAGCCGTTTGGGCGCAGAGTCTCGATGTTCAGGCGAATCTGCAACTGGCAAAGGGAGAAGCAGAACAAGCTATGGCAACTTGGGAACAAGCGGCTGCACTTTACAGCCAGCTAGGAGATACCAACAGAGCCACTTTGACGCGCATCAACCAGGCGCAGGCGTTGCAGGCATTAGGACTTTATCGACGGTCGGTTTCCACCCTCCAGATGTTAAAACAGTCTTTGGATCAGCAACCTGACTCCCTCACCAAAGCGTCGAACCTCCTCAATTTAGGAGAAGCACTCCGGGTGATTGGAAACCTGGAGGAGGCGGAAGCCAACTTAAAAGAAAGTCTGAAAATTGCCCAAAACTTTAAATCCTCCGATGCCATCGGTGCAGCTTACCTGAGTTTAGGCAATCTCGCTCGGACTCAGGCAGACCAGAAAATGGGTCAAGAACAGCCAAAAGAGGCTCAGAAACAGTGGAAAGTCGCTCTCGATTTCTACGAAAAAGCCTCTGATACGGCGGCTTCCTCACAAACTCAAATCCAAGCCCAACTGAATCGCCTGCGCTTGTTGATCGAGATGAAGAAGTGGCAAGAGGCGCAAGCGCTCTATCCTCAGTTACAAGGTCAAATCGCGAACCTGCCTCTGGGTCGTCCTTCTATCTATGCTCAGGTCAACTTAGCCCGAAGCATGATGGAATTAAGCGGTCGGAAAGAAAAGCCGTCCTCGACACCAGAAACTGGCGCACCCCAAGAGATTGCTCAAATTTTGGCTGTGGCTTATCAACAGGCAGAACAATTAAATGACGGGCGATCGCAAGCGGTTGTCTTGAGTGATTTGGGCCATTTGTATGAACTGCAAAATCAATGGACGGAGGCCGAACAACTGACTCAACGGGCATTAGTGTTATCCCAGCAATCTGTGAATGCCTCAGATATTGACTATGAATTTTCCTGGCAGTTGGGTCGTATTTTTAAAGCACAAGGCAAATATCCAGAAGCGATCGCAGCTTATGACGAAGCCTTTGAACGGTCGCGATCGCTCAGGGGCGATTTGGTCGCCACCAATCCAGATGTGCAGTTTTCCTTCCGAGACAGTGTCGAACCCGTCTATCGTCAATTTGTAGACTTGCTGTTGACTCCTCTATCCCGTGAGGCTGAACCCCCTCAGCAAAATCTGCAAAAAGCTCGTGAGGTGCTAGAAGCGCTACAAATAGCACAGCTGCAAAACTTCTTACAACAAGCCTGTGAGGAGAAAAGACTGGAAATTGATCGGATTATTGATCAAAAAGACTCACAAACGGCTGTGATTTACCCAATCATCCTAGATAACCGATTGGAAGTCATGGTTAAGCTTCCCAAGGAGGATCAGCTATATCGCTCCTCCACTGAAATTTCTCGGGATAGTGTTGCCAAGACATTAAAACAATTCAAAACCACTCTAGAAACCGAGAGTCCGTTTGATCAGCCGGTGAAAAAGGCTGGTAAAACCGTTTATGACTGGCTGATTGCACCGTTTAGCGATCGCCTCGAAGCCGGTAACATCAAGACGTTGATCTTCGTCTTGGACGGTTCTCTGCGAACGATTCCCATGGCTGCTCTTTACGATGGAGAACGCTATCTCGTAGAGAAATATGCCGTTTCCTTGGCTTTAGGTTTAGAGGTGCGCGACCCCGAACCCCTCCTGCGTCAAAACATGAAGGTACTCGCCGCCGGT
>DATNQL010000697.1:0-4290 GCA_036704025.1 Stenomitos sp. | reverse complement strand
GTGGTAGTGGAACCAACCGGCAAACAGCATCAGGGCGGCCATGACGAGAGCGCCAATTGCCGTGACATAAAGCTGGTAGCTGTTGGTGAACCCGGCAGCACGCCAAATTTGGAAGAATCCAGAGGTGATTTGAATGCCGTGGAAGCCTCCACCGACATCACCGTTTAAAATACCTTGACCCACAACAGGCCAAACCACTTGAGCACTTGGCTTGATGTGGAGCGGATCGCTCAACCAAGCTTCGTAGTTGGAAAAACGAGCGCCATGGAAGTACATGCCGCTTAGCCAGACAAAAATGACAGCCAAGTGACCGAAGTGGGCGCTAAAAATCTTTCGAGATACGTCTTCTAAGTCACTGGTATGACTATCGAAATCGTGAGCGTTAGCGTGGAGGTTCCAAATCCAAGTTGTTGTTTTTGGACCTCTGGCGAGGGTGCGGTCAAAGTGACCTGGTTTACCCCATCTCTCAAAAGAAGTAGGGACCGGATCTTTATCGACTACAACCCTTGCTTTCGCGTCTCGCTCAGGAGGGCTAATTGTCATGAGGAATCTCCTCTCTAGACAAGGAACGAGAAAAACCCCACAGGGGGATTGGGATGTGTATAAGCGAGGAAAGCACTTGGATCTTGATGATGGCTTTCCTGGGAAACCAGATCTCCGCTTGGAGTAGTTCCAGGGGAAGACCTTCTGTAGTTGATGATAGGACTGCCTCTGTAAAGTCTTTGGAAGCGCTTAACAATAATTCAAACTCTGAGAAAATCGAGAGCCACTTAGGCTTTTAATGCAAAACTTTAGGGAAAAAAGTCAAGAGGAGTTGACCTAAAATTCACAAAACGCAATATTCCCAACTCTGAATCTCACAATTCAAAGCCGTCTGTGTCAAAGCGAGTCCTTCAGGGCGTTGTGGCAATCTCATTTCCTTGACCAATGAGATTCAGCCTGCATCTCATTACAAAAAATGAATAACCTGAATCGAAAGAATCTATCTTCCTGTATAGATGGGTCGAAGCTCTATCATCTAGCGAAGGACTTAGCTTCATCCCACCTAAATTCATCAAGAATAAAACTTGATTCCGCTATAGTGCCGATGGACAGCTTCGGTTAAGATGGATTGCCGGTGGCAAGTGGCAAAAGGAGGTTGTGTAGTGGGTAAAAATCGCTGGTGGATGATTGGGAGAAGACTCGTTTCGGTCTTAATGGCGGCAGTTTTAGCTTGGGGATTAGTGGGCTGTAGCGGCCTCCCTGGGGGTAGCTCTGGTTCACGCATTGAGACCGAACAAGGTCTGAACAGCAAGACCGCCAAGCCTCAACTCACAGGACAGCTTTCAGAAGTAGCACCGCCCCCAGCCATTCAAAAATTAAGCCAGGTCTTGGAAGCGTACCAACCTCAAGTCACGATTGTGACGCCCCAAGCGGATCAAGTTCTCCAAGACACAAGCGTATCCGTGCAATTTCAGGTTCAAGATTTACCCATCTTTAAAGACCCTGATTTAGGACTCGGCCCCCATCTACATGTCATTCTGGACAACCAACCCTATCAAGCCGTTTATGACTTAGACCACCCGCTCGTCTTTGAAGATTTAGCCCCTGGGACTCATACCCTGCGCGTTTTCGCCTCCCGTCCGTGGCATGAGAGTTTCAAGAACGAAGGAGCCTATGCCCAGACAACATTTCACGTCTTTACAACAAGTACCGATAATAACCCTGAGCCAGCCTTACCCTTGCTGACTTATAGTCGCCCCACCGGCAGCTATGGAGCCGAGCCGATTATGCTCGACTTCTACCTGACAAACGCCCCTCTGCATTTAGTGGCTCAAGAAAATCTCAATGATGATATTGCCGATTGGCGGATTCGCGCCACGATCAACGGAGAAAGTTTTGTTCTTGATCGCTGGCAACCGATTTACCTGAAAGGATTTAAGCGGGGTAAAAACTGGGTAAAACTAGAGTTTCTCGACGAACAGGGAAACCCGGTTAAAAATGTTTTCAACAACACCGTGCGGCTGATTAGCTATGAGCCTAAAGGAAAAGATACCCTTTCTAAACTGGTGCGCGGCGAACTCTCTGCTGATGCCGCTCGTGGTATTGTAAATTCCGGCTACAAAACCACACCAACACTCACCCCCTCACCTGACGTAACACCTGCTCCTAGCTCGTCACCCACCCCACTCCCACCGGTTACGCCAGAACCAACACCTTCTCCAGTTCCTACGGTTGAAGAAACACCAAACGCTGAATTAGAGACGCCATTAGCAGAACCGACACCCTTTGTTGAACCTCCAGCAACACCCAGCCCATCCCCATCTCCTGTAGAAGAACCGACTCCCACAGAGGAAGCACCTCCGAGTGAACCCGTAACCCCGCAAAAACCCAGGTTCGGAGGTCTCTTAAACCGCTTCCGTCGTCCGGCTGTAGCTCCTAGCCCCTTACCTGAACCATCAGAACCAGAGGCTCCCACGAACGCACCGGAGATGGTGCCAGAGGAGACCGAACCAACGCCAGAACCAGAGGCCTCGCCGACTCCCAGCGAATCCCCCGCCCCTGTAGAAGCACCGACTCCTATGGAGGAAGCCGCTCCTACTCCATCTGTAACTCCTCAAAAGCCCAAGTTCGGAGGTTTCTTCAATCGCTTCCGTCGTCCGGCGGCTACACCCAGTGAACAACCTGCCATACCAGAGGTATTAGACACTCCCTCTTCGGCACCCGTGGTGATACCGGAACAACCCGAACCTCCTCAATCTGGAGAAGAACCCACCATCCCACCTGAGCTGACAAAGCCAGAGGTGGTACCCACTCCAGTGATTACACCCGTCCCTGTTCGACCCATACAGCCGGACAAATCCCGAACCGATAGCCTGTTGAACAATTCTCAATCTCCTGCGACCAATGGAGCAGCTCCAGATTCTGAGCTACCACCAACACTACCGGAGATTGTAGGAACACCAGCACCAAAACTTTTACAGCCAGACGTTTCCCCTTCTGCAACACCGGAACTATCCGCCTCAGAGGCCCAATCAACCGATCTACCTTTAGGGGAAGAAACAATTCCTGAGACTCGATAACGTAAAGAATTACTAAGTTATTGCACAATTGAAGGAAAAAATGAAATGACGCCTCGCGTCCGAGCGCCAGAACTTCCTCAAGATCGAATCTGGCTCAATACAGACCACCCCTTAGCGCTGAAACAGTTAAAAGGACGAGTAGTCGTTCTTGACTTTTGGACATACTGCTGTATTAACTGCTTGCATGTCCTGCCAGACTTGAAGTACTTGGAAAATAAGTACAAAGACAGCCTCACGGTTATTGGCATCCACTCCGCTAAGTTTGACCAGGAAAAAGAGGCTGAAAACATCCGTCAAGCGGTACTCCGATACGATATAGAGCATCCTGTGCTCGTTGACAACAACTTGGATGTCTGGCAGCAGTATGCCGTTCGGGCTTGGCCGACTTTGATGGTGATTGACCCGGAAGGGTACGTGATTGGCTATGTATCCGGTGAGGGAAATCGAGATGTTTTGGATCAGCTCATTGAGCAACTCATCCGCGAACATCAGGAGAAAGGAACCATTAATTTTCAGGAACTCAGCCTAACGCTAGAAAAGCAGCGAAAACCCCTAGCAACCCCCTTGGCTTTTCCGGGTAAAGTGCTGGCAGATGAAGACGGTGAACGCTTATTCATTGCTGACTCTGGGCATCACCGGATTGTGGTGAGTAACCTGAGGGGTGAGGTTCAGCAGGTGATTGGAACAGGCAAACCTGGCTTAACCAATGGTTCCTTTGAGGACGCTCAATTCTTCGCCCCTCAAGGCATGACTTTAGATAGCGAGAATCAAATCCTCTATGTGGCAGATACTGAAAACCATTGCCTGCGACAAGTTGATCTGAAAAACCAGCAGGTCAAAATGATAGCTGGTACGGGTGAGCAAAGTCACCACCTCCGCCCTCATAGCGGAAAAGCTCTAGAAACACGGTTGAATTCTCCTTGGGATGTGGAGAAAATCGGTCATTGCCTCCTAATTGCCATGGCGGGTTCCCACCAAATTTGGGAAATGCAGCTAGAAACCGGTTGGCTCAGGACTTACGCAGGCACGGGTGCGGAAGCTTGCCTAGATGGAACACCGGATCAGGCGGCTTTTGCTCAGCCGAGTGGACTGACGACTGACGGTCGAGAGTTATACATTGCTGATAGTGAAGTTAGCTCGATTCGAGCTGTGGGCTTAGTGGATCATCTGCCCGTGCGAACAGTTTGCGGTAGTGGCGAATTATTCGGTTTTGGCGATGTCGATGGTG
>DATNQL010000696.1:0-7076 GCA_036704025.1 Stenomitos sp. | reverse complement strand
TGGCTTTAGCGGCTAGAATTTCTTGGGCTTCTGCCTCACAAGCCGGTGCCACCACACATTCTAAAAAAGTCTTGGTCAGTTCCGTGGCGGTGGGCGCATCAATCGGTTGATTTAATG
Source organism: Stenomitos sp. (assembly GCA_036704025.1). Classification (GTDB taxonomy): domain Bacteria; phylum Cyanobacteriota; class Cyanobacteriia; order Cyanobacteriales; family Coleofasciculaceae; genus Allocoleopsis. The sequence goes on along the minus strand of DATNQL010000696.1, from coordinate 6,959 downwards.
CCACAATGCCCCCAAAGGCGGAAGTAGAATCCGCTTGAAAGGCTTTTTGATAGGCTTCTACCAACGTTGTGCCGACCGCCACGCCACAAGGATTGGTGTGTTTGAGGATTGCTGCGGCTGGGGTATCGGGAAATTCCGCAATAATCCGCCGTGCGGCTTCTAAATCCACCAAATTGTTGTAACTCAGTTCTTTGCCTTGGAGAATACTTGCGCCAGAAAATCCGGTGGGCACAGCCCCAACTTGATACCAAGCCGCCGACTGATGGGGGTTTTCTCCGTAACGCAGGGCTTGTAATCGCTGCCCTGAGAGGAGAAATTGGGGGGGAGGTACCGGTTGTCCGGGAATCGTGGCTTGTAGAGAATCGCTGCTGAGGTAGGTGGCGATCGCGCGATCGTAAGCTGCCGTATGCCAAAATGCCCTCTGGGCGCAAACTTTGCGGAAATTTAACGGGGCTTCTCCGCCATTTTGTCGTAACTCCCGCAGGTAGTCGTGATAGTTCCCCGGATTGCACAACACGGTCAGATTGGCGAAGTTTTTCGCCGACGCTCTTAACATAGCGGGGCCACCAATGTCAATCTGCTCGATCGCTTCGGCTTCAGTGACATTCGGGCGTGCAATCGTTTGTTCAAAGGGATACAGATTGACAACCACCAAATCGATGGGACGAATTTGGTGCGTCTCCATCTCTGCCCGATCCTGCGGCAAGTCCCGACGCCCCAAGATGCCGCCATGAATCCGAGGATGCAACGTCTTTACTCTTCCACCTAAAATCTCAGGAAACCCTGTGTAATCCGAAACTTTGGTGACGGGCAACCCGGCCTCTTGCAGTGCCTTTGCCGTTCCGCCACTGCTGATTAAATCAAACTCAAATTCTTCCACCAGTTGACGGGCAAAGTCGATTAGCCCCGTTTTATCCGACACACTCAGCAGTGCCAAACGTCCCATGAATTTTCCCCTGCTTTCCACGCTCACTAGCCATTATGCATATTTCAGCATATCGGGAAGTGCGCTCAAAAGAAAAAGCTTACCTTTTTTCTTATGCCTTCAAAGCTTGGAATTGATTCGTAGAACTTGTACGCTGAAAGCCATTCAGATACACAGATGAGAAACCCTGTCTCCACGGCCAATTGAGACAGGGTTTTTGTGTGAGTTTGAGCTATGAAGCTCGCGCTTAGGTTAACTCTTATTTAAAGAATAAACCCTTTGCGCTTAAGACATGGGATGAAACAGTAGGTCTGGGAAAAAACGATTAAATTCGATCAAAATTCCCGCTGTAACCGATAACAAAAGCATGATTAACACGGGAGCCGTTGAAAGAAATCTGGGTAAACCGTCCATGAACTTCCTCCTAAATAATGGTCGTCAAGTCAAACTAAATTAGCGGGGTGAGACAGGAATCTCTTCGTCCTTAGCCGTTAACTTACCTGTTGTTAGTTCCCCAACAGCCGCCAGAGGCCATGTGAAACCGGTGAGCATAAAGCTGATTGCCTTGGGCACATCGATGATAATTTCTTTTTCTTCGGGGTTAGCGTCCTTCTTAATGGCTTGGAGATAGGCACGACCAACCCAACCAATCCAACCGGCGATATAGAGGAATAGAACGCTAGGAATTAAAAAGTCGCCCGCCCGGTTTAAGCGACCATCTACGATCAGGTGGGGTAACCCCTCAGGGCCACAGTAAGCTTCAGAATAACGCTCAAACCGATTTTTCCCAGAACTGGGGTCGTCGGTGGTATTCTTGGCCGATTTAGCCCGTTGCTGAAACGCCTTAGATTCCTTACAAGGAACGAGTCCAGATACCTCGGCAGAGGCTGGAGTGACAAAACTAAACCACAGAGAAATGGCAAAAATTAGAGCCAACAATCGTCGCATAAAATTGTTTCCTTTTGTTAAGCAACAAAAAGTTATGTGTACACTATAAAGATTAAACGATGCGTACACCCAAGCAATCTTACTCTGACCGGTTAACCTAGTAAAGTTTAACGAACTAAAAGTAAAAGTAGTTTTATTAATTAAGGTCATGAGCGAATGGCTTGCGTGTTAGCAATAGAAACCAGTTGTGATGAAACCTCGGTAGCCGTTGTCAACGATCGCCACTGTTGCAGTAATGTCGTGGCTTCTCAAATTCTGGTTCACCGTCAGTATGGGGGCGTGGTACCGGAAGTCGCCTCACGCAGCCATGTAGAGACAATTAATCAGGCGATTGCCCAAGCCCTAGTTGAAGCCCAACTCGACTGGGGGGCGATTGATGGGATTGCGGCGACCTGTGCCCCTGGCTTAGTGGGTTCCCTGCTAGTAGGGTTAACGGCGGCTAAAACCCTAGCGATTGTCCAGCAAAAGCCTTTGGTGGGTGTTCATCACCTGGAAGGTCATATTTATGCGACTTATCTGAGTGAACCCAAATTAGAGCCACCTTTTTTATGCTTGCTGGTTTCTGGCGGTCACACGAGCTTAATATATGTTAAAGATTGTGGTCATTACGAAACATTAGGCGAGACTCGCGATGATGCGGCGGGTGAAGCTTTTGATAAGGTCGCGCGATTGTTGAAGCTGAGTTATCCCGGTGGCCCGGTTATTGATCGTTTGGCACGGGAGGGGAATCCCAAAGCCTTTCCTCTGCCAGAAGGGAAAGTTTCCCGTCCCAATGGGGGCTATCATCCCTATGATTCCAGTTTTAGCGGATTGAAGACGGCTGTGCTGCGGTTAGTGCAAAAATTGGGGCAGGATGAATCTGAGTTACCTGTACCTGACATTGCTGCCAGTTTTCAGGATACCGTGGCGCGATCGCTCACCAAACGTGCGATCGCTTGTGCCCTAGATTACGGACTGAATACGATTGCCGTTGGGGGTGGTGTCGCTGCCAATAGTGGATTGAGACAACATCTGCAAGAATCAGCGGCGAGTCACAACTTGCGGGTTCTTTTCCCTCCCCTGAAATACTGCACTGACAATGCAGCGATGATTGGTTGTGCGGCAGCCGATCATCTGAACCGGGGACATACTTCTCCACTTACTCTAGGAGTTCAGTCACGTTTGCCTCTAGCTAGGGTAATGGAACTTTACCGCTTCATGGAGTTATGAATGATGAGTGATGAATTTTGAATTAAAGACGAATAGCTGGATCTTTGGGAAGTTATCAATGATCCGCTATGAATTTTGAAATGAAGTCCGGTTGATTCATTCATGGGGCTAACTCAAAACTCAAAACTCAAAACTCAAAACTTTGAATCTCGTTGTCTAGGTTAAGGCCACAAATTGCGCCACCAAGGCAAAGATGTACCTTGAGCCAGATTGTTCTTCTTCCGTATATCTTGAATATCCCAGCCCGTTAACTTCGCCAAAGTTTGAGATTCTTGTTCCAATCGTGTCTTTAAAGACCGTTGATATTGCCGTCCCGCCTCACACTTCATCTCCCCAGCAAAGGGATGACGTAAGATATATCGTCCTTGAAATTGTTGGCGGTTTGAGGTGGCTTGGAACATTAAATCTTCAGGAAATTTGTCGCGGGTATAACGGACATGCAGACGGGTAATAAAAACATTATTGAGATTGTTGGAATTAAGCCAAAAAACACCGGCTCTCTTCAGTTCTTCTTCGTTTAACGGTTCAGCAGAGCAAGGGTCACAGCTTGCCATATCCCAGGCATACTCTCGAAAGGCTACTTTTTTTTCTTCGCGATTGTACGCGGTTTGGAACATGGCCTTATAGAAATTACTAAATTCATTTTTTACAAAAACAGGTATCTCTGTATCTGAAGGCACATTAACTGTGCGGTAATTGGTAACTTCTGCTTGACCTTTCGGTGATAATACATAAACAATGAGGTCTTGTTCACTCACTCCATTCATCATGCCCAAACGAATGGGTAACATGAACTTGGGAGATTCATACGCCATCTGAAGCGGTCGCAGGAATTGAGAGCCAGTCTTTTCCAATTCTTCGAGATTGACTTTAGCCACGAAGAATTTCATATTCTGCCGAATGTAAGGCTTTAAAAGTTGATTGGCTCCTTGTGGCAGTTTGTAGTTGTTGCGTTTAAGCCAAGTTTCCAAGCCGTTAGATTCTTTGGCACTAAGGATGAGAATGTCATATTCTCCTACGGTATAGCGGGCTTCTACCGTAACGCCTAAGGCACTCTCATTGTCACCCCCACCTCTGGTTCCACCTGAGGCTCTGTTCATGGGTGCGGATGGAAACCTATCATACATCGGAACGTTACAAGGGTCTGGGTCAAAATATTCCACCAATCGGGGAGCGCTAAATTCATCCAGTCGTTCTAGAATTTTTGGGTCGCCAACATGAACTTGCTCTTTTTGAAGCACTACAGGTACTGGAACAACAATCGCAAAATCTTTAACATTTCCCTGAAAATCATTGGCCATAGTGAGAATAGTGCGCTCACCATCCCGTGCCAGGATGACTTGAGACGCCTGATTGTAAAGCTTGCTATCAGCTTGTGACACATAGAACCCACAAAATGCCCAAGCGTTGCGAGTAAAACTCATTGTGACTAAAAACGTCAGCATTAAAGTTATTAAGCACCGAAATAACTTCATTCCCAACTCCTCAATGTAGGTAATATTTCATCATGATTAAGAAATTGCCCATCAAGTTCAATAGATACTCTTTAAGGCCAGACAGTTCGCCACCACTGAGTAGGCTGATTTTGTACTACATTGATTTTCTGGCGAATATCTTGAAGCTTCCACCCAGTCAACTTGGCTAATGTCTGAGCCTCCTGCTCAAATCGTTCCTTTAAAGACCGTTGATAGTCTTTAGCCGATTCACACTGCATCTCTCCAGTAAACGGATGGCGCAAGATATATCGTCCCTGAAACTGTTGTCGATTGGACGTTTCTTGAAACATCAAATCTTCGGGAAATTTATCGCGGGTATAACGCACATGCAAGCGGGTCATAAATACGTTAGTCCCGCTATTGGGAGTCAGCCAAAACACTCCTGATTGCTTCAGTTCTTCAGAGGTTAGGGGTTCAGCCGCACAAGGGTCACACCAACCCATATCCCAGGCATATTCTAGAAAGGCCACCTTTTTTCCTTCCTCCCTGTAGGATGTTTGGAAAACAGACTTGTAGAACTCACCAAACTCGTCTTTGACAAACACAGGAATTTCAGCATCGGAAGGCACTTTTACCGTGCGGTAGTTAGTAATCTCCACTTGACCTTTTGGAGATAAAAGATAAACAATCAAATCCTGCTCTGTTGTCGCGTTAATCATCCCTAAACGAATGGGTAACATGAATCGGGGAGACTCATACGCGATTTGGAGTGGTCGCAGAAATTGGGAACCCGATTTTGCAAATTCGGCGAGATTGACTTTAGCCACGAAGAATTTCATATTCTGCCGGATGTAGGGTCGCAAGAGCTGATTGGCTCCCTTGGGAATCCGGTAACCGTTTTGTTTGAGCCAGGTTTCTAAACCGTTAGATTCTTTGGCGCTCAAGATTAGAATGTCATATTCCCCAACAGAGAAACGGGCTTCTACAGTAACACCTAAAGACATATCTCCCGCCCTCGCTTCTGCGGCTGGTGCTGCAACAGAAAGTTGTAAATTACCACCCATCGGTCTGGGAAGATTACAGGGGTCTGGGTCGAAATATTCCACCAGTCGCGGTGCACTAAAGGCATCAAGACGTTCGATGATTTTTGGGTCACCAACGTTTACTTGTTCTTGCTGGATCGCAACAGGAACCGGGACAACAATGGCGAAATCTTTCACCTCTCCCTGAAAATCATTGGCCATAGTGAGAATGGTGCGATCGCCATCTCGTGCCAGGATGACTTGAGATGCCTGATTGTAAAGCTTGCTGTCAGCTTTGGCTACATAGAAGCCACAAAACCCCCAAGCTTTTTGAGCCAAACTCAAGCTCATCACCAGCGATATTAAACATACGGTTAAAACCCGAATTATTTTCATAGACAATCATTGCAAGAGAGAAAAATGTTCTATTATTCCCAGGTCAAGGACTCTTTAAATTCAGCCCAAAACATGAGCGGTTATTTTAAAAATCGACCTTCATTCAACTGAGGTGAAATGGCTCCATATCAGGCTGAGTCATTTCCTGAGGAGTTACAGGTAAATTACTTTCTGTTTTGACAGAGGTTTCATTCCAAGAAAATCTAGGGGCTGACCAGAACATATCAAAAAACACAATTAAAGGAGAAAGAAAAAACAAAGCCCAAAAAACAGAGGTAGAAATGAAAAATTGATTTCGTAGAATGAAGGTGAGAATAGCAATGCACCCAGCCCAAATTATTCGACTGATTCTCGCATTAGGAATTGAACGAGGGTCGGTAATCATAAATAAGGCAAAAAGTAACAATGAGCCACTCATTAATCGATGGATAAAGACATCCCAGGTCCAACCTAACCAAAGATTCCGAATTGCCTCTAGCAAAGCATAGATGCCTAAAAAAGCGGCTGTTGTGTCCCAGCGACCTACACGTTTCAAAACTAGCCCACCAGTACCTGCAAACAACAGCGCGTACCAGCCATCCTCTCCCCACTGTCCGGGCGAAACCCAGGCATCCTGGGTCAGGAGTAAAGCCGCAACGATACCGAAGTTTGCCGGATTAAAAAAATGTTTGCGTTCAAAGTGAAACAGAAATTTACTTAAAATGGCTAGAGAGCCGGCCAAAATCATGGTGGTGTAGTGGTCAGCTCGTAGCAACAAACTTAAGCCCAAGGATGTGATCAGTGCACTCTTCAGTGAAGTAACTGGGTGAAAACTAACTAAACCTGAATTTACTTTTTCTGAGCTATTTTGGCCTTGAGTCGGTGAAACAACGGGTAACAAAAGGCCGGGTCGATCGTTATATTCTTTAACATTAAATCGAACCCAATTCAACTTTTCTTGCCAATGATCAATCTCCCTAGCTTTTAGCCAATCCATCATTTTTTCCTTGGGATTTGACCATAAAGATACGGCGACCCACTGGG
>DATNQL010000695.1:0-3335 GCA_036704025.1 Stenomitos sp. | reverse complement strand
TGGCGCTCAGAGAGTGCAGATGTTCTAACATCGGTTCCAGAGCCGCCGTTCGTTCTTTGAGTCGGACTTCTAGAGCCTCATTGGTTTGTTGGAGTGCGGCAATAACTCTCTCTTGGCGGGTGATATCTGTAGCGACACCCTCTAAGCGAGTGGGTTGGCCTGCATCATCGTAAATCACTTGCAGGCGCTCGCGCAACCAGCGGATTTCACCACTGGGGCGAACAATCCGATATTCCAAGTCTCCACTGCCCGTTTCCAGAACTTTCTGTCTTTGAGTCCATACGTGAGGGCGGTCTTCTGGATGAATAATATCTAACCAAAGGCTTTGGTGTTTAAAGAATTCGTAACGGGGACGCCCATAGATGTACTCAGCGGCGGGATTCAGGTCAATCAACTCAAAGCGCTCCAGGGTCGCGGACCAGACCACATCTTCCAAGGAATTGATAATGTGGTTGAGTCGTTGTTCACAGGTATTCAGCAAAGCGACGAGTTTCGGGTCTGTCGATTGAGCCGCTTGCGGTTGACACACGGCTCTGTGTGCCTGCTGGTCTGAGGTGATGTCTTGACATAGTCCAGTGAGCTTCACGGGATCAGGACTGCCGTCACTAGAAACTTCTCCTTCGCTTCTGAGCCAACGAATCCTGCCGTCTAGGGTGTTGATGGGAAATTCAATGGTGTAATTCGCTTTTTGCCGGATGGCGCGGGCAATGGCTCGGGTCACCAACCGACGCTCTGGAAAACAAATCTGCTTGAGTAAGCTTTTATAAGTCCCCTTTAACGTGCCTGGAGCTAAACCCCATAGTGCTTCAAAGTTTTCAGACCAGGCAATTTGACCCGTCCGGAGGTTCCACTCCCACATCCCACTCTTCGTGGCTTGCAACGCTAACTTCAGACGGGTGTCACTCTGGTCCAAATATTGCATAAAGCGTAACGATGATGAGCGATAGCTTAGTGGACATCACAAGAATTGATTCTCAGCCGACTACCTCAGGGTTTAGGAAAGTCTAACCCTGGTCTAGTTTTTTTTGGCTATTGCACCCAATAAAGTTGTGCCGATAGGATGATTGCCCTTCAGTATCCTCAAGACTGCGTAGCAGGCGCATGATACCGAGGGTAGAGCATAGACACAACAGGATGGCCTCCTTGGAGGTGTTCTTTGACCACCGCAGGCACTTCTTTGGGGTGGACGGCACTGTACCAAATTTGATCAGGCATTATCAGTACCATTGGCCCGTTGCCGCATTGTCCCAGACAACCACTACCGATCACTGTGATACCCGTCACTGGCGAGTGTTGAAAAGCGGCGAGTACGTTAGCGGCACCTTGCTTACGGCAGCTACGACCCTGGCAGATGAATATCTGTCTCAAAGATTCTGGAGGTTTAGCCATTCTCTAGAGTCTGGAAAATAGGTTGAAGGTTGAAGATTTATAGAAGATGTTTCTAGGCGTTAACAAAAATCATTCTGCCGTTATACCAGAACCCTTTCATTCTAAACGGCAATCTTCTTGCTGAAAACAAGAAGGGGGAAGCAGGAAAAGCTATTGGTATTACAGAATTTTGGAAAGGGTATTATCCCCCAAAAAAGAACCTATAACTTCTTCAAATTATGACATTTAATAGTAATCGAAAGCCAAAACATAAAGGGGGCGGCAATGCCACACCCTTTTAAATATTCAGCACTCAATCCAGGCGTGAATCGCTATAGAGATGAATGTGATTTATCCAAACAATCCCTCAGTTTTTCTGCCACAATTTTCACATTGGGTTCATCAAACATTCGGATATGAATGGCAGGAATATCTTGAATCTCTATCCCTTTATTCACTAATTTTTTCCAGCCCAAATACGGATCAAATTCCCATCCTTCTGGTGGTTCTTCCAACGTTGCTCGAAACAGAGTAGCTTGACCACAATAGGGTTTTGGGGCGTAGTAATCTATCGCTTGAAAATTAATTTTAGTAACGAGTTCAATACTATGATCAATCGATTTTTGGGAATCTAGATGTAAGTGTTGGGTTAGGCTAGCTAGCTCTGCATTAATCGTTTCTGGCTTGGGTTTTCCGAATAGTTGAGACTGTACCTTATTTAAAAGGATTTGAAACCCATTTTGCGAAGTATAGTTGATTTTCTTCAACAGCCAACGCCAAAATACTAGCTTTTTATATCCAGGTGCATGAGCATCAAATAAACCCAGAAATGCTATCGTTTTACCTTGTGCCTTGAGTTGTCGCGCCATCTCAAAGGCAACTAATCCTCCAAAGGAATAACCTCCTAAAAAATAGGGGCCGTTGGGCTCAACAGTTTGCATTTCTTGAATGTAATGCGCCGCCATTTCCTCAATTCTTGTATGAGGGGTTTGTGTCCCTTCTAAACCGACGGGTTGTAGACCATACAAGGGTTGATCGGGAAGATAACGAGCCATTCGTTGGCAATAAATGGCGTTGCCAATAATCTCATGAACACAGAAAAAGGGTGGTTTGGAACCTTGGGTTTGCAGGGGAACTAATGAGCGCCAAGGGGCTGCTCCTTCTTCTTGATATTGATAAATTAATTTGGCTAGTTGTTCAACGGTTGGTGCCAAAAATACTGTATTTATGGGGAGATTTTTACCGAAAAGCTCATGAATTTGAGCAATTAGGCGCATGACCAGCAATGAATGCCCACCCAGTTCAAAAAAATTATCCTTAATTCCAATTGGCTCTATGCCTAAAATTTCCTCCCACATTTTAGTTAATTGGAATTCTAATTGATAGCGAGGGGCGACAATTTCTCGGTCTACATTGGCAACAGTTGGATCGGGTGCGTTGAGAGCGCGTCTGTCTACTTTACCATTAGGTGTTAGCGGCAAACTTTCTAGCATGATAAACACAGCCGGTACCATGTATTCAGGCAGTCTTTCCTTCAGAAAACTACGAAGTTCACCTGTTTTGGAAAACTGTTCCGACTTAGGGACAACATAGGCAACGAGGCGCTTGTTTCCCGGTACATCTTCACGCGCCAAAACGACAGCTTGTTGTACATTAGGATGTTGTTCTATTACGGTTTCAATTTCGCCGAGTTCGATGCGGAAACCCCGAATTTTGACTTGGTAATCTATGCGGCCAACAAACTCAATGTTGCCATCGTTTAGATAGCGTACTGTGTCCCCAGTTTTGTACAAACGGGCATTTAGATTATCACTAAAAGGATTAGAGATAAACTTACTTGCAGTTAAATCAGAACGATTGAGATAACCTCGTCCTAAACCAGCACCGCCAATGTGCAATTCTCCAGGTACGCCAATGGGAACAGGTTGCAAGTTTGGATCTAAGATGTAAACTTGAACATTGGCAAG
>DATNQL010000694.1:0-5428 GCA_036704025.1 Stenomitos sp. | reverse complement strand
AAATTCAGTCGCCACCATCATCCACTGTTCATGAAGGTTTGCTGCCCTTTTTGCGGGGTTACTGGTGGAAATCCGATGATGACCAATTAGCTGTTTTTGATGGTGAAGCGATTATGGGAGCAATGCCGAAACATAATGTTTGAATAGAAACTGTCTTGAGCCTTGAACGTTCCAAACCAAGGTTTAAATTCGGTCACCCCAGTAGATTTCAATCGACTGGGGCGGCCTTTTCAACCAACGTTACAGGTAACGGTGTAATCTGACCGTGCATCTTCCAGCCCAACATTTTAGCTTGGGGAAAAACAATCCATCCCTCTTCCATTTTCCCTTCTCTTCCTCAGCCCAAAGCCGTCATTCAAATCCCTTGTCACTGAGAATCTAGCCCCATTTCTACCTTGTCTAGTGTTCCCTTCAACGACCTCAACACTCTCCTTTGTCTCCTTATTGTTTCGACAAAAAGCAACCACCAACTACTTACTCCCCATACAAAATTGTTTCTATGACTCAGATTCCCCCTCAAAATTCCTTTACTCAAACTTCCCCTGATCACCTTTTAGCCCCTAACGATTTATCCGTTGGGGGTGAAGTGCCTCTGGGGGAAGACTCTTCCTCTTCTCCTGCTCTGCTGTCTTCTGAAGAACCTAAAGCTTATTTACAGAATCTAGACGTTTCTCTGCCGGAGCAGCAAGCGCCTTGGTGGCAGTTCTCCAATCGAGCTTTTATCAGTTTGCGAACCAAGGCAACCGCCTTGGCTCTCGCCATCGGCACCATTCCCGTGGCGTTAGTCGGAACAACGGCTTATTTTACGGCTAGTACAGGAATTAAGGCGGAAATTATTCAAAATGAACAACATAATACGGGAAACCTAGAACAAAAGTTCAATGTCTTTGTTAAACAGCGCTATAACGACATCCTCACGCTGTCTAAGCTAGATGCCTTCACCAACCCCAATGTGAGGAATTCCCTCACCTCAGAGGAAAAAAATGCCATCCTCCAAGATTGGATAGACTCTGGCAAAATCTACAACAGCATAGCTGTGTATAGCCCTCTTACACAGGAAACGATTGCCTTGGCAGGTGCTCAATTTGACCTAGAGGATGTTTTGAAGGTGGACTATACTAAGGCGGTGCAGGCAACGGATCTCCCTGTAATTGTTGATCCACGCCTCAGCATCAGCAAGGGTGTAGGCTTTAGTTTTTTTGCGGCAGCTCCTGTCAAAGATAAATTCACAAAGAAAACGATTGCCCTCGTTCGTACTCGTAGCTCAATCGAGCAACTTAAAAACGTGTTTGGGCGCGAAGCCAATCTGGGTCGGGAATTTTATGTGACGGATTCTCAAGGGAAAATTACCGCATCCAGTAACCCTAAGGCGATTGAAAAAAAGCTACAAGAGGTATTTCCTAAACTGTCTGTCCAGCTTCAGAAAGCGGGTCAGCGAAAGCTCACCACCATCATTTCTGAAAAAGGGCAGGAACAAATTTTCACTTACACTCCCAACGAGGAACTGCGTCGAGCCTATGGATTAAACTGGGGTCTGGTGGTTGCCCGCCCTACCGTAGTCGCCTTTGCTCCCCAAAGACAGCTACTCATCACCCTCCTTCTGGGAACCGTGTTTTTCACCGCGCTAGTCGCTGTCATTGCGATCTCACTGGCTAACCGAGCCACACGTCCAATTTTAGAAGCGACCGATGCGGTGGTCAAAATTGGTCAGGGAGAACTGAATACTCGCTTGAGGGTACAAGGTGATGATGAACTGGGCTTGCTAGTCGATAAAATCAACGATATGGCAGGTCAGTTGGGCATCCTCTTGCACGAAAAAGAACGGGTTGCCGATGAGCAACGCCAACTCACTGAACTCTTGCAGAGTCGGGTGTTGGAACTTCTGGAAGAAGTCGAACCGATTAATGATGGAGACCTTACCATTCGGGCAACTGTGACCGCTGATGATATTGGCACCATTGCAGACTCCTACAATTTCATGGTGGCAAACTTGCGCGAAATTGTCACAAAGGTGCAATATGCCGCAACAAACGTTGCCACCACGACGAGTAATAATGAACAGTCCATCCAAGCGCTCTCCCAAGAAGCTGTACGCCAAGCCGAGGAGATTACAGAAGCTCTCAAGCAGGTGCAAGAGATGGCTCAATCGGCGCGACAGGTAGCCCTCAGTGCAGAAAAAGCAGCCCAAGTGGTACGTAGAGCCAGTCAAACGGTAGAAGAAGGCGACGCGGCAATCAACCGCACAGTGGAAGGTATTGTCGCGATTCGAGAGACTGTTTCACAAACCCGCCAAAAAGTCAAATATCTGGGAGAATCGTCCCAAAAGATTTCCACGGTAGTCAACCTGATTAGTGAATTTGCCTCACAAACCAAGATGTTGGCGTTTAATGCCTCGATTGAGGCGACGCGTGCTGGGGAACAAGGGCGAGGGTTTGCGATCGTTGCGGATGAAGTGCGAACTCTAGCACAGCAATCGGCAGAAGCGAGTCGAGAAATTGAGAAGCTAATTGCCGCGATCCAGGGAGAAACCAATGAGGTAATCGCTGCGATGGAAGCGGGTACTGAGCAGGTGGTGATGGGAACCAAACTGGTGGATGAAACGCGGCATACGTTGAGTAAGATTACTGTTGCGTCAGCTGAGGTGAGCCAACTGGTTGAAGAAATTGCTCAAGCGGCGATCGAGCAATCCAGTGTCTCGGAAACAGTGACCCAAACCATGACCAATGTGGCTCAAATTTCCGACAAAACCTCCCAAGAAGCCACGATTGTATCGTCCTCCTTTGAGGAACTGCAACGAGTTGCCAAGGCGCTGCAAGAAGATGTGGCTCAATTCAAAGTCAGTTAACCAATGGCAGAGCGAGCGGTTGGCGGTTAGAGCGTTCCATCTTCCAACCTGCACTCTTTCCACTTTTAACTTTCCCACTGAACCCTATGGGGCACGCTACACGAACAACCTTTAACATTGGAAATGGCAGTCAACCCTGATATCCGCGACCACGCTTATAAGTTTTTTATCGAAGAGGTTCCTGAGTTCTTGCAGGTACTCGAAGCTGGGTTACTGACACTCAAGCAAGAGCACAGCAATAGCCACATCCACAGTTTAATGCGAACCGCTCACTCGATTAAAGGAGGAGCAGCGGGCGTAGGATTAGAGGCGATCGCCACCTTGGCTCACCGCCTGGAAAATCTCTTCAAGGCTCTCTACAGCGAAACCGTAGAGATCGATACTGAACTGGAAAGCCAACTGCTCTCAGCTTACGACTGCCTGCGTTTACCCCTGATGCAGCAGATTGCATCCGGTCACTTTGACGCCTCGCAAGCCTTAGCCACAGCCGAACCCATCTTCATCCAGTTGGAAGAGCGATTAGGGGACGCCTTCGCCCAAGTTGAACATTTCGACATCCCCACCTCGGCTCAGTTGGGGGTCGATATGACGATATCGATCTTTGAAGTCGATGTTGGACAAGGACTAGAGCAACTTGCCAAGGTTGTCGGTCACCCCCAAGAGTACCCAGTGGCGGCAGAATTACGTCAACAAGCAGAGGTATTTGTCGAGCTAGCGGAAATCCTCAACAAGCCAGGATTGGCAAGAATTGCGGAAGCGGCTCTCAATGCACTTCAGGTTAACCCGGAACAGGAACTCCTCATTACCCAACTGGCTCTGGCGGATTTTCAAGCCTACCGAGAAGCGGTACTCACGGGGAATGCGACTCCGGACGGAAACCTCTCGCCGGCGTTGTTGGAACTGTCTCAGGCCTCCGTCGAGTTTCCGGCTGAGCCGGAGCCACTCGTACCCAACTGGAGTGTGAATCAGCCGGACGAGTTCGGGGCTAATCACCCTTTTTTTGAGTTTGAGGCACTCGGCGATGCGATCGCGGAATTAGAGACTTTTGCGTTTTCTCCTGAGCATCCTCATCATGCTCCAGCCGAGCCTGATCTACTCAGCTTCTCCAGCCTCCTCGAGCAAGAACTCGCTCAAGAGGAGAGAGAAGGCTGTGGCAACGAAGGAGCAGAACTGGCTACTTGGGAAGACTTACTGCTTGACGCGGCAGCCAGTGCCGAAATTGAAGCATCGACCTCCAACTCACTGATGCGGCTTACCTCGACACTCAAGGAGCTTCAAAACCAACCGCCAAACCCAGCCGCACCAACCCATCCATCCGAAACGATTGATGTAACGGCTCAAGAGATTGAAACCCCAGCCGTCGAGAACAGCTCTAACCAAACACCCCAGTTATCCCCCCAGAGCAAGCCACTTAATCCGCTCTCAACTCCAATTCCTCCAGAAAACATCCCCGTTACACCAACGGTTACGGTGCGGGTGGATGCCGATCGCCTCGAACGGATGAATAATTTAGTCAGTGAGTCGGCTATCCGCCGTAGTGGTCTTTCCCTGGAGAATCGTCAACTTCAGAGTTCAGTGCAAGAACTGCTGAATCGAGCTGATGCGATCGAGCAAATTGTCGAACAGTTGCGAAAGGTATCCGACCAAACCCTCGTGCCTGAGCGCAGCTATAACCCCCAAACCGTCCCCGATTCAGTGAGTCAAATCAGAGAATTCGCCACAACTCAGGCTGATTTTGACGCTTTAGAAATGGACAGTTATGGAACCTTGCACTCGTTACTGCAACGGTTTCTAGAAGACATGGTTCAGCTCAAAGAATCGGTGGCGGATATTGGCCTATTTGCGAGGCAATCCGACCGAACTCTAGACCAACTGCGGAAAATGCTCACGAACCTACAAGATGAGTTCGTTTGGGCGCGCATGTTACCTCTAGGGGAAGTCCTCAACCGTTTTCCGCGAATTTTGCGTGATTTATCCACCACCTATCACAAACCCGTAACGCTGAAATTAAGCGGTACAGAGGTACTGGTGGACAAAGCCGTTCTGGAAAAAATTTACGATCCCTTGTTACATTTGCTGCGAAATGCCTTTGACCACGGGATTGAACTGCCAGAACAGAGGCGTGAACAAGGAAAATCTGAGCAAGGCGAGATTGAAATCAAAGCTTACCATCAAGGGGGGCAAACCATCATTGAAATTAGAGATGATGGTCAAGGCTTGAATTTAGAAGCCATCGGTCGTCGAGCTTTAGAACGGGGATTAATTTCACCCGAACAACTGTTGAATGTGTCGGAACAGCAGCTCCGGGATTTCATTTTTGTGCCAGGATTTTCCACCGCCAAGCAGGTGAGTGAACTGTCAGGGCGGGGGGTGGGGTTGGACGTGGTGCGATCGCAACTGCAAATTCTCAAGGGCACACTTACCGTTAACTCCACACCCGGAGTGGGTACCACCTTCACCATCGGCTTGCCACTCACGCTGACGAGTGCCAAGTTAATTGTAGGTTTGGTGGGTTCTCAAGCGATCGCCTTACCCTCTGACAGCATTGAAGAAATCGTCCTGCCCAAAGCCAACCAGATTCAG
>DATNQL010000693.1:0-2421 GCA_036704025.1 Stenomitos sp. | reverse complement strand
GGCTTTCCCGAAACGGCGTATATCTTAGGCGCAACATTAGTTCTACATACTTGTCGGACTCCGAATCATCCAGAGTTGCTTGCTGGCTTTGTAGTTCTACCAAGCGATTGAAGGGTAAGCTCTCCCACTCGCTCTGCAACTCGGAGTATTGAGTCAGTTCATCTGGGCTTAAATCCTGCCCCTGCGATCGCAATGCCCTCTTTTTCTTGCGTAAGTCTCGTAATGGTTGCTTGGGGCGTTTGAAACCGTACAACTGCCAGTGTGCTGACAATCTCCGTACCCAACGTGGCCAATAGTATCCCTCTAAAAGACGCAGCACCACTAGGTCGAGGCGTTGTATGAGGATACTCGATACAAGAATTCCCAAGAGGCTGCTAACTAAAAGCGCAATTTGCAGGGTCTGAGATTGCTGATTGAACCAGATTTCTAAAGGCTTCCAACCAAAACGAAAGATAATTACCCAGAATCCTCCAAACCAGAAGATGAACCCTGGTGTGAGGATAGTAGCGACCCAACGTTCTACTAATTTGCCACTGAGTCCTTCCCAAAATTTTGTGAGCATATCACCTCTGCCTTGCTTACAGTTTTCGCACTAACGGTATCTGATGTACGGGGCAGTCACCTATGTACTGTTGAGGCGAGAGTTGATACTTAGTGTGGTTGCATCTAGGGCAGCCGTATTTTGGCAATGGTTGAGGATTGGGTAGACCGGGCAGGCCAGATCTCGCTACATATTCATCTATCTGCCTAATTAGATCTTGCTGCTGATACTTCAGTGCAATTAGATCATTCAATAGTGAGCCAAGAAGACGCCGCTGAGTTTCATCAAGATTCTGAGGCTGTTGTAGAAGTGTCTCTCTTAAGGCATCTAAATCTTCAACGCCCTCCGAAGCCAACCTCTCTGTGCAAGAATTGACTACTTCGTGGATTCTTTCTTGAGTTTGTTCTAAGTTCCCAACGAGACGTTGCTGCCCCAGTGGTAGTTCATTTGAATTAGACACTGTTACTCCATCACTCAAATCGATGTATATAAGCTTGATTCAGCTTGCTTACCGTTGCGTTTCCCGACAGGCAACATAAACCCCTGTCCACATTCATTATCCGCCAAGCCAAAGTAGCTAACTTGGTTTTTCCAGAAGGACTGGAATGTCTTCTTCAGGAATGTTGTATCCCATGATCGTGGCGCAGCCGATTCCATGAGCATCTTCAATCGATCGCCCTCGCACGAAGGCATCGTAAAACCCTACAGCGAACTTAGTTGAGGCGGTTTGTCCAATCGCATCTCGCATCCCTACGACGTAATCTATGTGTTGAACGATCGCTTCGGCTTGTACCTCTGAGAAACAAGCATTTAGAACTACGCATCGCGTGTGGTCTTTAAAGAATTTAAACAGCCTAGCTAAGGCGTTCGCAGAGACAAGTTGTGTTTGACCTGTCTCATTCTCAAATGCTAAGCCTCCTATCCCTAGTCCATGTCCACAAAAATGAACAACTTCTGGATTGAAGTCAAGCAAGGCACGACGTAAGTCGTCGATACGAACTGCCCAGCTTTGCTTTATTTCAAACTGATCTCGTTGTAGTGACAAGCGAAGCCCTTCTTCGATATTTCGCACCTCTACACCCAAGTTCAGTCTGGCTTGATCGGTCGGGCTGGCAGCGAGGATTAAAATGGTGCGTTTAGAAGGGGAAGATTGAGGTGGTTGAGCAGGGTGAGGTAAGGTTCCAGAGTTATTAATTTGCGTAATTGGACCCGTGTTGATACTACCACCAACGCGAATATTGCCCCCAAAGATAGTTTGCTGAGTTCTGGGCACATTCCCCTCACTGTTTGTAGCTTCTGGGGTTCCCGAAGTTTTGTATCCTTCAGCCTTTAGACTATACCGTAATGGAATAGCATACCTGGGTACTGGGTTGTTCTTGTCACCCCAACGGGCATCCGCTGACCAAGCACCATCGACCTTTTCCTTCTTGCGCGTCTCAACAGTCAGCTCTCCAGTTTCCGGGTCAAGGGTCAGCAAGTTGTATTGAAGAGGAATGCCCGTCACCTGTTCGTGAGTCGGTGCGCCGAAGGTTCCGGCAGCGATTATCCGTAGTCCTCGCTTAATGTCGTACCGAAAATTCTCATCCCTAGCTTCGTGAATGTGTCCGTGAATGCCAAGCTGGAATCCAGTCACCGCTAATTGTTCTAGAAAAGCGGAATTTTTCATGGATTCGGAACCATTGACCGGATGATGCCACACCGCAATTTTCAGCCAGTCATCGTAGTTCTCACTCAAAATTTGGTCTACAGCATTAGCGATCGCATTTGGATGAATGCCAGCACGATCGCGGTAATGATGGTCGATTTCCCAGCAGGAGTTAAGGGCAAGGAATAAGATTTTGTCTTCGGGGCAGGGGTGGAGGATGCCTTGCTGGTCGTAC
>DATNQL010000692.1:0-2396 GCA_036704025.1 Stenomitos sp. | reverse complement strand
TCGGCATCGTTAGAGTCTAACTCTTGTTTTTCCTCCTCCAGTTTTTGTTTTTCCTGCTGTAACTCTTCTTCCAGCACTTGAAGTTGTTGCTGCGACTGCTCCAGTTGTTGCTTTTCCTGTTTCAACTCTTCTTCTAATGTTTGGAGTTGTTCGCGACGTGCCTCCAACTCCAGATTGCGACGAGTCAAATCCTGACTTTGCAGGGTTAAGTCTTGCCGCCACTGTTCAACCCGTTCCGCTTCTTCCTGTAAAAAGGTTGGGTTAACCTCAATCGTCAGGTATTTCTGTACCAAATCCAACACCCAGTCTTTCGCTGGCTGAATGCTGAGAATTTCGTAATTTTCAGAAAGATCCACCAAAATCAACAAGCCTTCGTGCAGAGATTTGTTATTGTTCAGCGGAATCGTTTCTGGGTTGATCACAGCCCAGGTGTGTTCGGGGTTGTGGCGGGCTAGTAATTGCAGTTCCACCCCCCCTGCACTTTCATTGGGTTGTACTTGGGCTAGGTGTAGCATTGGCTGTTTGTTCTTGTTGATTAGAAGTTAGGGACACTCAAGAGGGAAGATGAATTACAACAATCGCATCTCTATATCTGAGAAAGGCGATCGCGTAAAATTTCTGCTTGCTTTTCGGCTTCTGCCAAAGCCTCTTTCACACCCTGCACAATGTCTGCCGGAGCTTTGCTGACAAAGTTCTGATTAGCCAGACGCCCGGAGAGCGATTTAGCTTCCGCTTCTACTTTACCTAAATCTCGTTCTAACTTAGCGCGCAGAGCGTCGAAATCCACCACACCTTCCAAGGGCATCAGGACTTGAATCGTACCGACGACACCCGCCATCGTTGTCTTGAGTTCTTGCTCCAACGCTGGGGTAATGGTCAAACTTTCCACCTTGGCCAAATCTTGAATATAGGATTGACCTCCCTCAAGGATTTGTCGCTCTTCATCACTACTACTTTGCAGAATCACCGTCACCTTCACACCGGGTTTAATCTCTGCCTCTGCTCGAAGGTTGCGGATTGTGCGAATTGTACCAATCAGCAGCTCAAACTGTTGCTCCAATGCTGGGTCAATCCAGTTTGTCCCTTCTATCTCCCCCAATTCCGGATAAGATTGCAGCGCCAAAGCCTCCTCTGATTTTTGAGTCAGTGTATGCCAAATCTCTTCCGTGATATGAGGCATCAAAGGATGAAGCAGTTTGAGAATGCCTTCCAACACATAGGCGAGAGTCGCTTGAGCCACTTTTCGCGACAGGGAAGAGGCATCCTCACGTAACCGCGATTTGACCATCTCGATGTACCAGTCGCAGAAGTCACCCCAGATGAAATCATAGAGTCCCTTCGCCGCTTCCCCCATGCCGTAGTTGTCGAGGGAGTCGTTGGTTTGACGCACCACTTGATAGAAGCGCGAGAGAATCCATCGGTCGCTCAACTCCATCGCCTCTGGCGCAGGTTGCCCCAATTCCTCAGGCGTCTTACCATCGAGATTCATCATCACAAACCGGGACGCATTCCACAGTTTGTTGGCAAAATTGCGCGACGCTTCCACCGAGGCAGACTCATCCGTCTTGCGGTTGTACTCCAAGCGGATATCTTGACCCGCCCCAGCCACTTCCTTCACCAGGGTATAGCGCAGGGCATCAGTCCCATACTTATCGATTAGCAACAAGGGGTCAATGCCATTGCCTGAGGTTTTGGACATCTTCTTGTTGTTCTCATCCCGCACTAAGCCGTGGATGTAAACCGTCTTAAACGGCATCTCACCCGTGAAATGTGCGCCCATCATCGTCATCCGGGCAACCCAGAAGAAGATGATGTCAAAGCCAGTGACTAGGGTTGTGGTGGGATAGTAGGTTTTTAAGTCCGTTGTTTCTTCTGGCCACCCCATGGTGGAGAAAGGCCATAATCCTGAAGAAAACCAGGTATCCAGCACATCCGGGTCTTGTTTTATCTTGACATTTTCACCAAAACGTGTAATGGCCTTTTCTTGAGCCTCTTCCTCATTGGAGGCAACCACAAACGGCGTGTGGTCTGTAATTTCTCCCCCAGTTTCACTCACGGCATACCAAGCCGGAATTTGGTGTCCCCACCACAGTTGGCGAGAAATACACCAGTCTTCTAACTTCACCAGCCAATCCCGGTAAACCTTTGTCCAGCGTTCGGGGACGAATACGGGAGAATGTTGCTGGTCGAGGAAGTCCAAACCCTTATCAGCCATCGGGCGAATTTTGACAAACCACTGAGTGGAGAGGAGGGGTTCGATCGGGACTTTGCCGCGATCGCTATACGGCACGGTATGCTTGTAATCCTCCACCTTCACCAAAACGCCATCGTCTTCTAGCCGCTTCACCACATTTTTCCGGGCGGCAAAGCGGTCTTGTCCCTCGAATGGCCCTGCC
>DATNQL010000691.1:0-12976 GCA_036704025.1 Stenomitos sp. | reverse complement strand
AGGCTTTATCAATGGAAATAATCGCCGCTTTGTAGCTGAGGGCTTCCATGGGTAGGAAGAAGTCTACGATTTCAGTGACTTGTTGCCGCAGGATGGGGGTGTAAATGCGGTTGAGTGCGATCGCCATCATCGCCTCTTCCTTGGGAGGACGTCCACTAAACGTCGTCATATAAATCGGATCGTTGCGGTGCGTCATGCACTGGAAGCGAATCAACGGGGAATCTTCCACTCCACCGTAATAACCCATATGGTCCCCAAAAGGGCCATCAGGCAACACTTCCCCTGGGGTAATCGTCCCTTCTAACACAAATTCGGAATCGGCTGGCACTTCTAAATCCACTGTCTTGCACTTGGCTAGCTTTACACCCGAACCACCATAAAGTCCGGCAAAAAGCCATTCAGAAAGTTCAACTGGAATCGGAGTGGCGGCGGCCATGATAATTAAGGGGTCAACACCGAGTGCGATCGCAATTTCTAACTTCTTCCCGCGTTCTGCCGCTTTCCTCAGGTGCCTCGCCCCCCCCCGCACCGATAACCAGTGCACCGTCATCGTGTTCCGGGATTGTAGCTGTAGCCGATAAACCCCCACATTCGGCGTACCCGTTTCACAATCTTTCGTAATCACCAATCCCAGAGTGATAATTTTGCCAGCATCCTCTGGATAAGGGCGAATCAGCGGTAATTGGGTTAAATCAAGGGCATCTCCTTCGATTACCACCTGCTGACAAGCTGGGAAAAAGTCTCGCCCTGGCTTGGCTTTCACCACATCAAACAAAACCTTGCCAAATTCCACAGCCTGGGAAATCTTCTTGGGCGGCTTCGGCTGTTGCAACATTCCCAGCTTCTTGCCCAACGTTTCCAACTCCTGGGGATGTTCCATGTTCATTGCCCAGCACACCCGTTCCTCAGTACCCATGAGGTTCACCGCCACTGGAAAGGATGAGCCTTTCACGTTCTCAAACAGCAAGCCAGGGCCACCCGCAGCCAGCATTCGGTTGGAAATCTCCGCAATTTCCAAATCTGGGTCAACTAAAGCCTTAATTCGGCGCAATTGCCCTCGTTCTTCCAACTGTTTGATGAATCCCCGCAGGTCTCTTGCCATAGTGATGAATTAAGAAATATGAAGCCATTTCTATTTCTATTATGATGGGAATCTGAAACAGTAAGATCGCCTCCTAGAAACTTGGGGGCTAATCGCCTCACCCTCACTTACTGGGGACACCCATGCTAGATAACGCCAGCGTGACACCCGCCAATGATTCTGCTGTGATTCACCCAATTAGTCTTTGTGTCTATCAAGCTATCTTGGAAATCCAACAGCAACAGCCTGAATTGTTGAAGGCAAAATATTAGAAATAATATGAAATGTCCTAGATGTGAATCTGAACAACTGCGTAAAAATGGTCGTTTAAGTGGTAAGCAACGTTATTTATGTAAAGCATGTGGTCGTCAATTTTTTGAATCGTTGTCTTTGTCACAATTGCCCACCTTTCAGGGTGATACAGTACAGGCAACTAGTAACGGATACGTGAAACCCGAATTAGTTTCAATCCCATCAATAGTGAGTCCTTTAGTAGCGTCGTCATCGCAGTTAATAGATCAGGTGACAACTTCCCATCCATCTTCTACGGGAATAGCGATTTTGCTGCTAGATGCCGAAAACTTGAAACTCGATATTAACACTGAAAAATTCTTAGCCAATATTAGTGATTATCCACTGCGAGTCAAGATTGCCTTTGCTAACTGGAGAAGTCATACTTTAGGGAAGCTGGATGCAGAACTTTATGAGCGTGGTTATCAGCTAATCCACGTTCCACTCGGTCAAAATAGTGCTGATGCCCAAATGATTACGATGGGAGTTTCGATTAGCCGTCATTACCCAGAAGCTAAAGAAGTTTTTGTCTGCTCTTGTGATTGGTTATTGACTCATCTGTGTAATTCCTTACAAACCCAAGGTATGACTGTCTATCGGGTGCGTAGACAAGACAACATTCTGACTGTTGAAAACCGAAATACGGGCGAAAGCCGTGAATATTCTTTAACCATAGGAACGGAAATCCCTTCTTTTGAAGAGTTTGTTGATAAAATCACTGAGCTGTTTCATGCCGAACAAGAATCTTTAACTGAGCGGATAGCGCGATTATCAACGGTTTCTGCCCTGTTCCAAGAACGACGCCTTCTTACCCTCAAGGAAAATCGTGCCAATAGTCCGCTGGTAGAACCTCAAAAGCAAGACTTAGTTCTTCCCTTAAGTGAACAGGAAACTACCCCATCGCCTCTTAATGCAGTGAATGTGGCAGCGAATACGGCTTTAACCCATAACTCCAATACATCAAGAAAAAGTATTAAGTCTAAAGAGGAATTTGAGCAGACATTAGTTGAGATTATTAATTCAATTCAAATCCAATCTTCCACCGAAAAAGTTGATGTGCAACAGCTAAGTGCAGCACTAAAGATCGTCTGCGGTGAATCGGCTAATTCAGTCATCAAAAAGCTAAAGCTTGGAGGAAATTTCACTAAATTCTTAAAGTCCTGTCAAACCTTCAAAGTTGGTAATAGTGGGACTAAATTTCAGGTAACGATTTCCAAGTAATCTTTCCCGAAAATCAATAAATTCAAGGTCTGATTGGCACAACAAGTAGAATGGCTGACTCTGTCTGTTAATTTAGCGATCGCACGTCCTTAACAGCCTTCACCGTTACTGTGCTACTGGCGTACTGTCACTCAACCCGTTGCCCGACAATGTCCAGTATGCTAACAAGGAAATCGCCACTATCTGCCTATTCCCGATCTTCTTGACCTTATGACCCGCGTATTTGATTTGTTCCTCCAAGGCGGCCCGGTGATGTGGCCGATTTTGGCGTTGTCCATCTTCACCATATCTTGCGCTCTAGAGAGAGCCATGTTTTGGTTCCGGCTGTTAACCCAGGAAGATCGCATCGTCCGCGATGTGCTAGACGCAGCGCATCATGACCTGCAAAAGGCCGCACAAGCCGCTGATTCGGCTCGATATTTGCCGATTGGTCGCTTTCTTTATGCACCACTGAAGCTAAGGCAACCCACTCCTGAAACCTTTCGTCTGGCAATGGAGGCAGCCGGTGATAAAGAATTCATTCAAATGCGTAAAGGTGACAAACTGCTGGAAACCGTTGTTGCCGTCGCCCCCCTATTAGGACTATTGGGAACAGTAACAGGTCTGATTATCACATTCAGTAACCTCAAAGTTGGCGGTGGTGGTTCGACGGCCGAAGCCTCAAAAGCGGCTGCCGGAATCGGCGAGGCACTGATCACCACGGCGGCTGGTATGATTGTGGCCATTGTCGCTCTGTTAATTTTCCGAGTACTTGTCGCTTTACAGTCTCGACAGATGGACTACTTTGCTGAAGTAGGTAGTGAGCTAGAACTCATTTACCGTCAAGTTTGGTACGAACCTTCTGTCAGCAACCAAGCTCCTGCCTTACCTCCCTCAAAGGCTTACACGACTGATTCTTTCTCCAAAGAAGAATACTGAACGTTAAATTAACTAACTATGCGATTTAAAAATCAGCAACGAGACTCATCCATGCCAGAAGTCAACCTAGTACCCATGATGGATGTGCTGATGACAGTTCTAACCTTTTTTATTATTACCTCCATGACCTTAACCGGTCAAAGGACAGCATTCCTCAATCTACCTGGTGTTGGGACGGGTGTGAGCGAACAAACAGCCCCGGAACCAGAACCTTTTGAAGTTGGACTGAATCAGCAGGGAGAGATATTGCTAGAGGGTAAAACAATCAGCGACGCTCAGTTGGCTGAAACAATGCAATCCTATTTGGCGCAGAATCCGCAAGGCTCTGTGGTTTTGAAGGCAGACCGCAAACTGCCCTATGACAAAGTAGAAAAACTTTTAAAACAAATGAGTAAAATCGGTGGCAGTAATGTCTCTCTTGCGATTGAACAAAAATAGGACACCAAGAGTTATTTAATTCATGCGATTTAAAACCAGGCAACGAGACTCGTCTGTTCCAACCATCAACTTGGTACCGATGCTGGATGTACTGATGACGGTTCTGACGTTTTTTATCATCACCTCTATGGTACTGACGACACAGTCGAGCGTGAATGTTCAGTTGCCCAGTCATTCTAATGATAGTCCTCAGCAGGGAGCTACCCCAGATCCAGTGGTAGTAGAATTGAATCCACAAGCGCAAATTTTGTTAGGCAAGCAAGCTGTCAGTAAAGAGCAGTTGTTTGGGCAAATGAAAGCGTATTTAGCGCAAAATCCCAAAGGGGTTGTATTGCTAAAAGCAGATAGTAAAGTGCCCTATGAACAGGTTATCCAGCTATTGGGAGAAATGCGAGATGTGGGAGGCGATCGCGTTTCTCTAGCCATTGAAGGCTAATGAAAAGGTATCTTGACTAGCTAGGCTTTTCTTCAGATAAGATAATGACTGTGATGGGTTTACCCTGTTCATCTTTTGCCGGAGCTAAGACCAGATAAGTTTCAGATGTACCCTGCTTGGCTTTGTAAACAGTACTGGTGCCATATTTACCTTCTGGTGACAAGGAGTCAAAATTCAAAAGTTTCAGTTGAGTTTCCAAGCTAGAAATCAGTTTTTCTTCAGAGACTGGATTGTCTCCTGTTGTTTTTTTCGCATGTTTTAAGTCAAACTTTTGAGCTTTGAATTTATCCTTCTCATCAAGTCTATCAAAGTCATTGGCTGGATTGAAATTGTCGAGTTTATACTGGGGCTTAATTCCTTCAATAACTGCCACTATATATCCACCCAGGAGCTGATTTTTTCTCTCTTCTGTTTGCTCATTGATTAATTGGGCAAGAGTGTAATTTTGTTTCTCTAAATAAATGGCTGTTTTATTATATTTGAAGATTAAATGAAGATAGTTTGTTTCAGTTCCTGTAGAATTAGATACTTCATAAGTTTTAAAATCATCTTCATTATGAATAAGTTTGGGGCGAGTAAAGTTTTCCGTCGGCAAGAGTTCTTTCTCGAATTTAGCAGCTACGTTTTCTAAATTATTGTCTGTATGAAATATGTAAGTGGCATTCTCAAAATCAGGCCGTAGTACACCACCAGAACCTTTTTCAGCTCCTGGATAACGAGGAAAGGTGGCAAAAAAGTTGATAATTTTCTGGGGTACAGTCGGCTCTTGAGTGGAGTCTTGTGACGTTTGAGTTGACTCTTTTGATTTTTGAGTTGAATCTTGTGATCTTTGAGTGGAGTCTTGTGACGTTTGAGTTGACTCTTTTGATGTTGTAGAGTTTTCCTGTAGCTCTTTTGTCTTAGAAGTATCAGAGTTAGCTAACTTCTGATTAATCGACTGGCTTGGAGAAGGATTGGTCTGAGGTACCGGACGAGTAACTATAATTTTGGGAGAATTGACCTGACGTTCCTGAGGAGTTACGGGAAGATTGACCTGACGCTCCTGAAAAGTTGGGCGAAGATTGATTTGACGTTCGTGAGGGTTAAGTTGAAGAGTTGGTTTAAGGGAGGATTGAGGAGCAATTTGCGAGGATGATTTGACCGCAAGAGCTAATTTTGTAATCTTGACGGTTGCCTCTTTTTTGGGAAGTTCAGACTTTTTGATGTCCAAAGATATAGGTAGCATTAAGACTACACCATGCAGCACGAGAGACATCATCAGCATGGGTCGAAATACCATCCGTGCTGGAGTCGGTAACTTTTTCAGAAAGTCAAGGGATTTCATAAACGTACTGGGGTGCGATAGCTAGGCGAGACTCAGCCAAACCTGATCTTAGCTGGACTCAAAAGTGAGCATGAGCAATGAAGAAGTCAGGACTCGCGCAGCCACTCTACCGTTATAGGGCGTGATGAACACAACCGACTACCTACGGTATTTAGAGGAAAATTTGGCGTGAGTCCCCCAATGATGCGAGTGAACAACCTCTGCACTCTTACCTCTTTCTAGATCAAGACGTAAAAATAGGTCAATTAGATGCATGAATTCTATGAAAAGTACCGAATTGAGGAATCAATCCCCTAATGAGTTCTGGGGTCTTTAGGCCCAATCACCACAAAGGCTCTAGTTCCAGTCAATTGAACAATATGATTCTTGATGAGGGACACACGCGCATTCTGCCCACTTTCAGGCATGTCCTTAATGGCTCCCGGATCAGTATCATGGGGAAAGATGTAAAGAAATGTAAAGAATAATGCAGGATAAAGTCGTTGTTGTGGTCGGTGCCACAGGCGGTATTGGCTCCGCCTTAACGCACAAACTGGCACAGGAAGGAGCAAGTCTGGTACTGGCAGCCAGAAATAGCTCTCGCTTAGCGGCACTGGTGTCTGAACTGCCGATGAGCCAGGGAGAGCAAGTCTTGAGTGTCCCCACCGATATCACGAACCCAGATCAAGTCGAGACGCTGATGTCCAAGGCGATCGCACAATTCGGTCAAATTGACGTTTTAGTGAATGCGGCGGGGGCTGCCGTTATGAAGCAGTACAACAAAATTGAACCGGCTGATTTAGACGCCATGCTCGACCTGAATCTGAAAGGCAGCTTCTACACCGCTCAAGCGGCGGCTGAGGTGATGAAGGAAAAAAGATCTGGTCACATCTGCAACATCGTCGGCATTTTAGGGAAGCACTCGATGGTGATGGCGTCGGCGTACTGTGCGTCCAAGTTTGGGGTTGTGGGTTTCAGTAAATGTATGGCAGAGGAACTAAAGCGCTACGGCATCAAGTTCACGCTGTTCTACTTTGGTGGTGTAGATTCTCCCTTCTGGGACAGCGCCAATTTGAAGGTAGACCGCTCAAAAATGCTGACGCCAGAAACTGCCGCTAACGCCATTCTGTTCGCCCTCAAGGCTGATCCCCAAGCCGTACCGATGGAAATTAATATTCAGCCGGAAAGTTACTTATTTTTCTGAGGTGTCAGGCTAAACTTTGCGTCTACATCCTCCAAACGTTGCAGGAAGAATTTACCCCTTGTCTTGAAGGCAAGGAGCATCACGACTAGGAGACTTTTTTCAACGGAGGAAGCTACTAATCAACCACAGCACGACAAATGTCACCAGTGTAGCCAATTGATCGCGTGAGATTCCGATGGGGCTGAGTTGTGGAGAGAGAAACCCCCCCAACAAACTCCCCAAACCTACGCCGATCAGGAGACCGGCTAGGGTGAGTAACACAGCACGCCCAAATTGCCCTTCTTTACGATTCAGGAAGTAAATACTACATCCCACGCCCAGCGCCAAAACAAGCGAGAGCATGGACGACATATCCTGAGTACGGTAAAAAACAGTCACACCCCCAAGCACCAGGAATGAGACAGCCGGCCAGAGCAAATCTCCAGGAGCTGGAGTATCCACCAGCCTTTGCAGCCATGCCGGAGATTTATTCACTGGAGATGGGGAAAAACTCGGTGGAGCTTGAGACAATTTCTCTGCAAAGCGGATGCGCTCCGGAACCTTGATTTTGCCCTCTTGACGCATTCTCAGGCGATCCATAATAATCGCATCGTAGGCAGCCTCCACCGACTCTAACAGCTTTTGATCACCGCGATGCTGCTGCATCAGGCGACTTTTAGCATCTTGAATTTCATCAAACGAAGCATCTTCAGTAACCCCAAGCTTTTCGTAGGGATTTTGATCGCTCATTCAAAACCTCCGAGACATCCCTTCTCTTCACTCGTATGACAGCAACTTTACACTAGTAGTTTAGATGTTAGGCATCGCACACGCTCAATGATGCTGTTACTACTGACAGGGTAACAGGTTAAATATGATTGAGTGTTAGGCCAACTCCCCTGGAAGCTAGTTTAGCCTGATCTTTGAAGCTCAGCGCTTCCTTGAATCAACACGTTCAAGATTGGAGAAACACTACCCCAAGTGCTAAAAGTAGTTAGGCACTTGAGAAATTTCTTGATTCTCTGACCTAAGCGGGATGTCCAAGCTATTGGCATCCCCTAATTCTACGACGGATAATTGACTAGAATGCTGATTACACCAATGGTGTAAAACATCCTGCGTGTTGATCCCAACAATCCAGTTCTCCGTGAAAAGCTATGACCATGGCCTCTGCCAAAATTCTTGTCGTGGATGACGACCCGGCCATCCGAAACTTAATTCTTCGCTTTTTAAGCAAGAAGAACTACCAAATGCAATCTGCTCAAGACGGAAAAACGGCTCTCACTCTGTTTGAGCAATTTAACCCAGACCTGGTAATTCTGGACGTGAATTTGCCTGATGCCATTGGTTACAACCTGTGTCAGGAAATGCAGAGCCGTACCGATGTCTTTGTCCTCATGCTCACTAGTCGAGGAGATGCCGCCGATAAAGACCAAGGGTTTAAACGAGGTGCTGATGACTACCTCACAAAGCCGTTTGATTTGCAAGAGCTGGAAAACCGCGTCGGAGCGATTTTGAAACGCAAGCGCGAAGTCACTCCTACTGAACAACAGCGTCTCGTCTTTGATAAATTGGTTATCGATCCAGGGCGTCGGGAGGTAACCATCAACGAACAACAGGTGCCTTTAACCGCCTTAGAATTTGACCTCCTGCATTTTCTCGCCTGCCATCCCGGTCGGGTACTACGCCGCTCTGAACTCATCCAGGAAGTGTGGGAGTATGATTATGTCGGAGATCAACGGGTGGTTGACGTTCATATCGGTCAAATTCGCAAAAAAATTGAAATTGATTCTAGTCAACCGTCTTTAATTCAAACCGTCCGAGGAGTGGGTTACAAGTTTGAGGCTCCTAATAGCCACAAAAATGGCAAGCCTGAATCTTAACATGCACTCCTCGAACTCTAGAGATTTGGCGTCAAATTCCAGGTGATTTTCCATAACCAACGAAACGGTATTTGACCCTTTTCCCAGTCGGTATGTCTAGCAAAAGCGGGTTGAACAGGGTGCCCCGACTATTGCATTGACCTGTGTAGTTGGCAAGCTAATGTAGGTTTCCAAAAAGCAGAATTTGCGAGTACCCCAAATTGACAAAACTCTTACAGCAACTGCCATAACGATTCATGCCCGCGTTTGCGGGCTACAAGTAAGCCAGCCTGAAATGTCCTAGTTTGGCGGAGATGAAGTAGTCGTTTGATGATTCGACTCCGCTGTGGCAGCTTCCTTCGGCGCGACTTCCCCAGACTCAGGAAGTGTTGCTATCCTTGCAGCTTGCTCTATTTGTTCAGCCTCACGCTTAAATTCAGATTCAAATTCCCTCGATGCGTCTTGAAAGCCTCGGATGGCCTTACCTAAACTGCGACCGATTTCTGGTAATTTCTTAGGGCCAAAGACTAAGAGCGCGATGACCAGAATCAGCGCCATTTCCGGCAGTCCGATACCAAAAACGTTCATGTGATGAGCTCCTTAACCATACAATTTTTTAAGTTCCAGTCCTCAGCCTTTGCTACAAGCTACGGCTCTCACGCGTCTCATGCTTCTGAGGCTTGTCGTGGAGTCAGTCTATACCTACAAAATAGACTCTAATGCCTAGAGCCATCAAAGCATATAAAGATTTCACAATCTTGGTGTCAGCCATCCTTGGCTTGGTGCCTCATCACTCAAATTCCGGTTCCACTTCGTCCGGAAGGAGTGACAAACTTCTGCCAGCTAGCACTAACCCCTCGACCCCAATCACTAAAAAAACCCGGACTAGCCGGGAAGTGAAAGATTGATTGAACTATTAGAGCAGCCGACTACTGACCTAAGCTTCTCCAATCGACATTAATGCCCTCAAGCAACAGGGAAGAGTTGTAGAGCTGCAAAATAATCAGTAAAAACACGAAAAATAACAGCATGAAGACTGCCATCAATGGCGTAGTCCCCCATCCGGGAGCCACTTTACCATACTCCGAGTTCAGGGGCTTGAGAACATCTCCTAACCGCGTCCGTTGTGCCATGTGTCACCTATGATCGATCTCAATAGATTTTTTGTAATGTTCCGTAATATTATAAAGGTATAACTCTCATAATTTATCTAATCTATGGAGCCTGCAATAGTTCTTAGCATTTCCATCGGTGTTTTTGTTCTAGCTGTAACCGCCTTCTCAATTTACACCGCTTTTGGCCCCCCTTCTGCCCAATTGAACGATCCGTTTGAAGATCACGAAGACTGATACCTTCCCCAGTGGTGGTAGGAAAGCAGCATCATGGTTGAAAATATTCAGGGTTCTATTCAGAACTCAAACGGCTTGAGCGATCGCTCAAGCCTTTTAAGGTTTTAGGATAATCACGGGAATCGAAACATCATTGTTGTCTGAACACGCAAAAGCGGCGGCTTCGGCAGTCATTCCAGGCCGAATGTTGCCGAAATAATCGTATAGCGTTTGTTGGACACACTCACTCACGCCACTGTTAAACTTGGTGCTACCACAAGCAAAAGCCGCTGCCTCGGCAGTCATTCCAGGTCGGATATTGCCGAAATAATCGTACATCGTCTGTTGAACGCAGTTGCTCACGTCGTTGTTACGTTTCGCACTACGACAAGCAAAAGCCGCTGCCTCAGCATTCATGCCGGGTCGAATATTGCCAAAATAATCGTACATCGTCTGCCGGACGCAGTCGCTTTGAGCATAAGCTGAAGTTTGTGCAGCCGCAGGACTTGGGGCAAGAAATGCGATCGCTGCCAAGGTCGTTGCCATCGGGATAAGAGAGAAAATAGTAGCTGAGGCGACAACTGTAAGTTTCATAGACACCTGTGAATCGCTGTTTCAACGAGGTTCTTTTGTTACTTACATCCTAGGTTCCTACTCAATGGGCGCACTTCATCCAGTTGTCTCACCCGACTTGGTGATTTGAGCTAGGCATCACGGAAAACGTGGCAATTTTCCAGGGAGAAATTTTCAGAGTTTGCCCACTTGACAACGGTTCACAAGTCTGAATCGGTCGTTCTAATAAATCCACAGGGTGTGCGATCGCTAAATCTAAATCACTGTTGAGCGATAACTCCGCTGATTCGCCTTCACATTCATAACACCGCATAATCCATTGATTGGGGGTGTCCTCGGATGGCTTAAAAGCCATTAAAACCAGATTTGGAACTTGCAAATCTAACAAGCAACCCGTGGGTTGTAGGGGTCGATGGCTATAGGTTCCTACAGGGCAGTTATTGAGTACGAGCAGCGGCATATTTAGCTCATAACCTCGTTGAACTGTACCTGCTGACTGCCAACTGCCGTTGTGAGGGTAGAGCGCATACGTGAATTGGTGGATGCCTCGATCAGCTTGAGAGTCAGGCCAGCAGGGACTTCGGAGTAACGTCAGGCGTAATTGAGAGGGCTGAGCATCGTAACCATATTTACAATCATTCAGTAAACTCACGCCGGATTCTGTATCCCCAATGTCGGCCCAATGCAAAGCCGGAACTTCCCATTTAGCTTGCTCTGCGGGAGTTTGGGGGCGAGTGGGGCGTTGAATCGCACCGC
This sequence comes from Stenomitos sp., assembly GCA_036704025.1. Classification (GTDB taxonomy): domain Bacteria; phylum Cyanobacteriota; class Cyanobacteriia; order Cyanobacteriales; family Coleofasciculaceae; genus Allocoleopsis. Next base: position 1,586 of record DATNQL010000691.1, on the reverse strand, counting down.
AGGGAATTTCATACGTGGCATAGTTCGCTTCCAAGTTCAAGGGGAAAGCGGCTTTGACTAAGATATGGCGTTCCTGCCAATCTACAGTTGTCGCAATTTGAAGCAGGGGGGATTCGGTACAGAGGATATAATCCTGGCAAAACTGGGATTGTCCGAGTTGGCGCACAACCCGCAAACGCGATCGCAATTCTCCTTGTTCGATCCATTCAAGGGATTTCAGCTCAGTTGACGGTAAGGGGTGCTGAGCATAGTTGGGGTCAATGTTCCAGGCGTCCCAATATTGACCGCTATCTTGGAAAGCTTGCAACTGATTCCCTGCACCATTGAGGACTTCTCGTTGGTGGATTTTGTCAAAGACGCTGCTTAAATCACCTGTATCGGGGTCAACTACAATCCTCAGCCATTCGTTCTCTAAAACAAAATCATCGGGGGAATGGGGAATGGGGAATGGAGAATGGGAAATGGGAACTGGGCACAGCCAAAACACACGATACCCCACAGAGGGAATATTTCTAGCCAGAAACAACAGTGTCGATTCTTCCGTTAACTGCGAGGGAAGCCTTTGTCCTGAAAGGTCGTAAATTTCCCAACATCCTTCCGTTGACGGCGAAGAGGATTGGGGTTGGGAATTTTGACGGTTGATTTGCTGCTGTCCCCAGTCTCCAGTTTCTTCCAGAGGAACGGCAACCAGTTCGGAACGCTTCCAGTTAAGAGGGTTGAAGACGATAATCGGTCGGGCGTTGGGTTGTGGGGGTGGGGGTAGGGCGATTTGGGATGCGATCGCTCTTAACGACTGTTCCACTATTTTTAACCCGACTTGTTCCACTTCCTGCCAAGCGGTATTCGCCTCCACAAAAACGTCTGGGATCGATGTCCCTGGCAAAATATCGTGGAATTGGTTAAATAACACCTTTTTCCAGGCATCTTCTAACTCACTGTGGGGATAGTCACTGCCACTACTGAGGGTTGCCAGAGAAGCGAAAAGTTCGGCTTGGTACAATAACCCCTCACAGCGACGATTCCAGCGCTTTTGGTCGGCGTGGGTGGTATAGCAGCCGCGATGGAATTCTAGATAGAGTTCATCATTCCAAACGGGAATGGAGGCTGAGGACGGGTAAATACTTTCCGGAACTGCTGAAGAATGCGGGTTTTGTTGAGAGGTGATCGATTCTCCTACAAGTTTGTCTGCTAAACCCGCCTCTACAGTCCTGCTGCTTTGCTCTCTTTCTAGCTGAGCCTTAATATGCTGCAAATAGGCATGAGCGATCGTAAATTCCAGACGAGGGAAGAAGGGAGATCCAAGAGAGCGCTTTGCTACCTGTAACATATCGCGGGTTGGGCCACCACCATGATCACCCACACCAGGCAGCCAGAAGGCGTCTTTGAGATGAGTCTGAGTTTCCCAGTCGATCGCGTAGGATGCCATTGTCACAGGATTGGTATCCATGACACCGGCAGTATTGGGGGGAGACATGAGGCTGAAGATTTGGCTACCATCCGGCGATCGCCACCAGAATACACCGTAGGGAAACTTAGTGGTATCGTTCCAGTGCAACTTTTGTGTCACAAAGTATTCAATTCCTCCC
>DATNQL010000690.1:0-22526 GCA_036704025.1 Stenomitos sp. | reverse complement strand
AAGCATCCGCCCACTCACCCATCGGCGAGGATGGCGTAATCGGATAAATAGCAATCACTTCATTGAGACGATATGCGACATGGGCTACAGCTTCGTTCCCATCTACCGTTGCCTTCGTTCTTGTATTCATGTCCTCAATCCTTGAGTAGTCGCTAGGGATTGCCGAGTTATTAATAGCAGTCTGAAAGAATTATGGCTCTGTCTACGCTCTGGAGATGTTGTTGTTCTTGTTGAGTCAAGAAAACGCAATGATTGTTAATTAAATACCCGCTATTCCAGAGATTTATCAATACCCATAAAACAACTTTGATGTTGTTTTTTGTCTAAAAAGCTTTAAGAGGATAATCGTCTAAGCCCTTATTAATCAAGAGATTTAGGGTCTTATCTCTCAGTTTATTCCTCTTAATCTCTCTTAGTTCTATCATCTCTTAATGTGCGGAAGATGGAAGCGATCTTTAGTCTTTTTTAACTCAAAATTTATGATTCGCGTATGGGTTTAAGCTGTGACGCATTTAAGAAAGCCTATTTCCACACCCTACACCCCACACCCCACACTCCTTATGACAATTTCGCTATGGCAATTTAGCTACACATCAGCTTAAAAGGTTAAGAAATAGCTAAACTTAGAGGAAGAAGCGGAGACTGTGCTGAAAAGGTACCCATTCAGCCGCTCTAATCGTTCTCTCTATGGATCAGATCGCTATTGAATACTGCTTCTATTTCGTGGGAGGGCAAGTGCCTCTCTAATCAATTCGTCAATAATGTTGAGTGCCTCTTCCATACCTTGTTCAGCCAAGAGTGAGAGGGAATAGCCCAGCTCAAAATTCTGGGCAGGAATTGCTACTAACCAAGCTTGGGGATAATAGTTGTAGAGTGCTTGTGCGATCGCCAGCAATCCCTTTGGTGCACTGGTATGTCCCATTGTCCATCCAGAAGAAGCCGGTTCTAGAGGACAAACTTGGACTTCTTGCTCGAAATCGGCAGGATAAGCATCGACAAAGATGGCTAAATCCGCATTAGAGAGGGGTTCAGCGAGTTCAGGAGTGAGTTGATGGACAGTCAGTACCTGCACATTGGGTAAGTTCCACGCCTTCACGCGTTCAACGACAGCCTGTCCTACACCGTCATCACTTCGCAGAGTATTCCCATAGCCAATCACCAATACTTGTAAGGTGGCAGGTTTCAGGTTGCAGGTTTGAGATTGAATGTTCATAAGGCACTCGTCTAACAATATTCCAAAGTAACTTCTTTTTGTTTCTCTCTTAAAATTTTGACTAACTCTTCCACTAAACTTCTGCGAATTGAAATATTTTTCGGCAAGAGAGGATTTTGATAAAACTCATTCATTTGTTGTCCCACCAAGAATAAGATGGAGTCAGCAGCAAGGATTTCATTCGCCAATAAAGCTGACCTTAGTTTCCCCTGTTGTTTCTCCTAAAAGAACCTTTTAGTTCTACCTGGTTTTCAAGATTATATTCAGCGAGTAATTGTTGAATTTTGGGTAATACTTCATAAACTCCCAATTGATGGCAAGCCGAACCCATGCATAGATAGAGGTTTTCTTTATCTTCCATTTTGGCTTCTCTCTGGCTTGAAAGGGGGGAATCAGGAATGGGTGTTTGGGTTTGTTTATTCTTTCTAGGACTATTAGAATTTGGAACAAACCACAGAGGCGCAGAGAACACGGAGAAGAGAACAGAAGAGGAGAGAAGAAAGGAGAATAGATAAGAGACTTTTGACCACTCTGAGGGTTTGCAGACAGACTCTAGAGTGTTACTAAGGCTTAATTGTGTAGCTTTTTCTATAAATAGAATAGCGAATCCAGTTTGAATAGTGAACGTTTGTTTTGTTTTTTTATAAAAAAGTTACGCTAGCTAAAATTCTTAAATTTTTAGAAATTTTTTCTCAAAGAAGTCAGTATCTCTACTGGGAATAAAAGCAAATTTCATGTTGTTTTTGTCGTTGCTATGTGTCGGCGTTGGTTGATGAAACTGCCCTACATAAAGCAAAAGGGCACATAGCTGCGCCCCGTTAGAAAATCAATCTGTGTATTTATTTAAATGGTATGTGGAGCGTCTTTGTGTCATTGTGGCGCTCCGAACGATGCAATTTCAAAGAGATATAGCCCTTCTCGATTGGATGCGATAAACATTTAACCTCTCTCCAAACTCCTCACTAAAGCTCCGGTCTCCTACAAGGAGAGAGGCTTTGAAATTAGCCCCACAACCCTCATAGGGAACCGGAGCGACCGGAGCTTTAGTGAGGATGAGGAGGTTGGAGGTTAGGTCTGACTGTACTCCATTCATTTGAGAATCGCTATATCCGCTTAGTAGCTGTCTTCACCACCAACGGTTTGCCGTCCCAGTCGGCGATTGGCTTGGTTGAGACGCTCGGCGATCGCTTGTTTCATGGCTAAGCTGACTCCCGGTGTTGCTAGCACATCTTGGGCAAGCTCACGGTAAAGCGCACTAGTCATGGAATCAACTTGGTCAATCTTTCTGAGCTGGGCATATACCCGACGAGGCGAAATAGTCATAGTTCTCACTCTACGAACTTTTTTCTCAAACGGCGCTGGGAGTGGTCATTACTCACCAATCGGGACTGCCAAAGATAAATGCAGATTCGGGCGATCGGGTGTGTCATTTCAGCGCCAGGGAAAGTAAGGTTGAGTCTGTCTCTTACCTCTATCCTTTGCCCTTAGCTCCATATTGACTCCTGAAGTGGACTCCATACATGCCTGAGTAACGAAGTTTTATATTGCACGATTAAGCGTCAGACTTTAGGTTACGAAACTGTGAGAATTGCTAAGAAATAAGTTCTTTCTGTTCAAGTTATTGCTCAGCACATCGCAGCAGACGTTTCTCACTTCAGATTTTGCGGCTCATCTTTGCATTCCCCCCTCAATCTCCCCTGATCAAGGGCTACCGTGTATACACATCTTCTGAATCAACCTCAAAATGCTGCATTTCGCCCCCCTCGCCCCCCAATTTTGGGGGGAACCGGAACGTCGAAGTCCCCCAGAATTGGGGGATTTAGGGGGCATGATCGCCTCATACACGAACCAGAGGACTTGTGTGTACACCGTAGCTTATCAAGGGAGTAAGTCAGTTTCAGCCTGCCTAATCTCGCCAAACTTCATGGAGTGTGGTACCGTCTGCCCCTACCAGTTGAATCTGCAACGGCATCTGACCGGCGGCATGAGTCGAGCAACTCAAACAGGGGTCGAAAGCGCGAATGCCAGCTTCTACTCGGTTGAGCATTCCTTCAGGAATTTCTGTGCCGTGAATGTAATGTTTGGCAATTTGAGTGACGGTTTTGTTCATTGCCAGGTTGTTTTGACCGGTGGCAATAATCAAGTTAACTTTCTTAATCAAACCGTCTTCATCGACCTGATAGTGGTGGAACAAGGTACCGCGTGGGGCTTCGCTTACTCCAATGCCTTCTAATTGGTTAATTCCAGCCGTGGCGCGGGTGCGTTCGGAAACAATATCGGGATCGTCTACCAATCGCTCAATCCACTCGATCGCAGCCAAAATTTCAATCAGTCGGGCATAGTGATAGAAGAATGAGGATGTGGCTACCCTAGCACCCGCCCGATCACGGAATTCCTGTAACTCACGATCCGCATCTGGAGTGCCCATGCGATCGCAAATATTCAGTCTCGCCAATGGCCCAACCCGATAGATGCCATCGGGATAACCCAGAGGTTTGTAATAGGGGAACTTCAGATATGACCAAGATTCCACCGCCTCACCGATAAAATCTTGGTAATTATCCTCACTCAGTCCATCGGCGACGATATTACCGTCACTATCCATAAATCGGATGTGACCATCGTAATGTTCCCATAACCCCTGTTTGCTTACTAACCCCATAAATAGGGAGGGGAATTCACCAAAAGTTTGCGCTTCAGTGGCAAATTGGTCGAGCAGGCGTTTGAATAAGCTTAAAGCATTCTCGGCTGTGGCGCGGGATTCAGGGAGGCGATCGCGTATCCAAGTGCGTCCCTCCTCCGAAAGAGGCGATCGCACCCCTCCCGGTACCGCCCAGGCGGGGTGAATCTTCTTCGCCCCCAACAGTTCAATAATCTTCTGTCCAAATTGCCGTAGGCGAATCCCACCTTTTGCCAATTCGGGGTCAGCCGCAATTAAACCAAATACGTTACGCTTGGCGGGGTCGCTGTCCCATCCTAATAGAAAATCGGGACTACTGAGGTGGAAGAAACTTAAGGCATGGGATTGAGTAATTTGCGCCAAATTCATCATCCGCCGCAATTTTTCCCCGGCTGGCGGAATCTTCACCGCTTGAATTTTGTCCCCGGTTTTTGCCGAGGCGAGTAAGTGACTGACGGGACAAATACCGCAGATTCGAGCCGTAATTCCCGCCATTTCCCACATGGGACGGCCTTCGCAAAACTTCTCAAATCCCCGATATTCTACGACATGGAAACGGGCATCCGAAACTTCACCCGCATCATCTAAATAAATGGAAATTTTCGCATGACCCTCAATCCGAGTCACCGGGTCAATAATGACTGTTTTAGACATAGCTTATCCTTTCCCTTCATCGCTATTACCCATTACCCATTACCCATTACCCAAACTTAATCATGTCTCGCCCTTCCATTAAGGGCTTTTCACCCCTCAGCAGGGGTTCAAGAGTGGCTCGAATTCGATGGGCATCCGGTGGACATCCCGGCATAAACAGATCTACGGGAACCACTTCATGTACGGGTTGGACGCGATCGAGCAATTCCGGCACAATTCCTGGCGCGTGGGGTAATTGGGGTGTCGTATCTCCTAATTCCAGATAAGTACGCTTAAGGACAGCCTCAGCTTTGCCCAACATATTCCGCATTCCGGGTACGTTAGCCGTAACGGCACAATCACCGAAGGAAATCAGTAATTTGGTGCGTTCTCTAACTTTGTGAATGAGTTCTAAGTTTTCCTCATTAGCGATCGCACCTTCCACCAAACACACATCGACTGCTTCGGGGAATTCCTTCACATCTGCGATCGGCGTGTATACGACTTCAACATGATTCGCCAATTCAAGCAACCACTCGTCTAAATCCAAAAAGGACATGTGACAGCCAGAACAGCCAGCCAGCCAAATGGTTGCGAATTTTACCTTGTCCATTGCTTCTTCTCCCGTGCTGTCACTAAAAATTCCAGTTTCGAGCGATCGCGTGTCATTTCGGCTACAGTCGAACCCTTGCGGAAAATCGCCCCTGTCGGGCAAGCTTCCACACACTTCCCGCAGGCGGTACAAGCGTCCACCGCGCCCCACGGCTGATTTAATCCGGCAATAATTTGACAGGCTGGCCCCCGATAAGCCACATCCCAAACATGCGCCCCTTCGATTTCGTCACACACCCGCACGCAACGAGTACACATCACGCAGCGGTTGTGGTCAATGCCAAATTGTTTGTGGGAAATATCAACTTTTCGTTCCGGGAAACGATAGCTAAAGCGCGAATGATCCATTCCCGTTTCGATCGCTAAATCTTGCAGTTCGCAATTCCCATTCGCCACACAAACAGCACAAACGTGATTGCCTTCGGCAAACAGCATTTCCACAATCATCCGGCGATAGTCTTGCAACTGTTCCGTATGGGTGTGGATTTCCATGCCTTCAGCAACTTCGGTCACACACGCAGGAAGTAACTTGTTAATTCCTTTAATTTCTACCAGGCATAAACGACAAGCGCCCACATCGGAAACCCCCTCTAAATGACACAGGGTAGGAATCCGAATACCCGCTTCATTTGCCGCGTCTAAAATCGTTTTGCCCTCCTCAACCGCAACATCGATGTCATTAATTTTTAGTGTTTTTACTGACATGATTTTTTGTCCTATCTCAAGAGGCTGCGATGATGCTCAAATCTTCTACGTATTGGTCTTACCCGCGCTGACCATTACGGGCGGATACTGGTTGCTTTTGCAGTAATTCCAGATATTCTTCCTCGAAATAGCGCAAGGTACTAATCACCGGGTTCGGTGCGGTCTGACCTAAACCACACAAACTGGTATTTTTCACCATGTCGCACAGTTCTTTGAGTTTTTCCAGGTCAGTTGGGGTGGCTTGTTTGTTGAGGATTTTGGTTAAAAGTTGATACATCTGCACCGTTCCCACGCGACAAGGAATACACTTGCCGCAGGTCTCCCCTCGACAGAATTCCATGTAAAACTGAGCCACTTGCACCATGCTGGTGTCTTCATCCATGACCACCATACCGCCAGAACCCATCATCGAGCCAAGTGCAGCGAGTGAGTCGTAATCCACAGGTGTATCTAAGGCTGAGGTCGGGATGCATCCCCCCGATGGGCCGCCGGTTTGTACGGCTTTCACGGAACTGCCCACGACACCGCCGCCCATATCTTCGACAATTTCCCGCAAGCTAATGCCCATTGGCACTTCAATTAAACCTGTATTGCGGATTTTGCCGGTGAGGGAGAAGATTTTGGTGCCTTTGCTCTTTTCGGTGCCAATGCTGGCGAACCAATCGCCTCCTTTGGTGATAATCGGGACAATATTACCGAAGGTTTCAACGTTGTTAATTAAGGTTGGACAGCCCCATAAACCGGACACTGCCGGATAAGGAGGACGGGGTCGCGGGTTGCCTCTACCGCCTTCAACTGAGCCAATGAGGGCGGTTTCTTCCCCACATACAAACGCTCCAGCTCCGACGCGGATGTCAATGCGAAAATCAAAGGGAGAACCGAAGATTTGTGTCCCTAAAACCCCTAATTTTTTCCCCTGCATAATCGCTTTTTGCAGGCGAGAAATAGCTAGGGGATATTCGGCGCGGACGTAGATGTAACCCTGATTTGCACCGATCGCATAACCAGCGATCGCCATTGCTTCTAACACCCGATGGGGGTCACTTTCCAGGACACTACGATCCATAAATGCCCCTGGATCGCCTTCATCCCCATTACAAATTACATACTTTTGTCCCGGTGGTGTTTTGGCAACTGTTGCCCACTTCAAACCCGTCGGATAACCGGCACCCCCCCTTCCCCTTAACCCCGATTTGGTGATTTCCTTAATCACATCATCTGGGGTCATATCGTGCAGGACACGATATAGAGCCTGGTATCCTCCAATCGCGATATATTCTTCAATTCGCTCTGGGTCAATCTTGCCACTATGTTCTCGAACAATCTTCAATTGACGTGCAAAAAAGGGGTGCTGGGAATCTCCTTGTAAGGCTGTGGCTTCACCACCATTGAGGGCGTCAATAATCGAAGGCGCTTGCTCTGGGGTCACTTTCTCATAGTGGAATCCCGACTCTCCTTCGATTGCAACGGTTCGGCTAGTGGTGTCCACTTCCACCATTGGCCCCTGACCACAAAATCCCATGCAACCCACGCCCACAACCTGAACGCGATCGCTCATTCCAGCCGCCTCAACCGCCTGATCCAAGGCTTTTTTCACGGCGAGGGAGTTCGCCGCTTGGCAACCGGTGGATGTACAGCAATACAAGCGAATTGTTTTCTGAGCCTTGCGCTCCTTTTCTGCCAGTTCCAGCAGTTCAGTCCACTCCATATCTGTTGTCCTTTGCTAACTAATTCGATGAAGGATGAAAGCGCTCTCTTGAGTCGGCAACCGACCCCCATTTCATCCTTCAGGCTTTTTTCGCCCCTTCCCACTCTTTCACTCGCTCCAGAGTTGACTCTGCTGTTTGTCCTCCAGCCACTTTTCCATCCAGGACGACGGCGGGTGCAATGCCACAGGCACCAATACAACGTGCCGTCATCAGCGAAACCTGTCCATCCGGCGTCGTTTCACCCGCTTGGATACCCGTGTGCTGCTCCAACGCCGCCAGCACTTCCCCACTTCCTCGGACATAGCAAGCGGTACCCAGGCACACCACACAGGTATGGACACCACTCGGTTTGAGCGAGAAGAGATGGTAAAACGTCGCCACCCCATAAACGCGGCTGAGGGGCAGTTTCAGTCCCCGTGCCACATACAACAACACATCTTCTTCCAGGTAGCCAAACGCTTCCTGAGCTTTATGTAGCACCTCAATCAGAGCATCTTGACGATTCTGATTACGCTTCATCGTAATATCGAGTACTTTGAAACGCTTATCACCGCTCGGATGTGCTGATGAGCTTTCTTTGGTTTCCTTGGGTTTAGTTTTGGCTTCTTTAGATTGCATAGATAATATCTCTCTCTATTCCAGCCTAAATTTTTAACCTCAATTTTTTTGCAGTGATGAGGTTATGAGAATTTTTGCAGAGCTTGGTGACTCAAATTCGTGATTTCTAAACCCAACTTAAACAACCTTGATGTTGTTTTGTTGAGGAATAACTTTAAGGATGAACTGAGCCTCAAATCGTTATATCGAAAAGTGTTGAGCTTATGTCAAACCAAATATGTTTGGGTGAGTTTGTACTTTTATTATCAGATACAAAGGTAAATTGTCCTATCAAATATTAGTCTTTTTTAATACAATGAGCTAAAGATATCCAGAGATTAAAAAAAGTTTAAATTTTAGGATTGAATTTTAATGATCAGTATTGAAATGAATCGAGCTGTGTCTGAACTCTATTAGTCCGGCAATACGGTAGAAATAGCTAGATGTAAACTATTTATGTTAAGGGTTGTAACGTTTATTTTAATAGCATTTATTTGGTGGGATTAAAGGATGAATCGTCAAAAGCGTGAAGCGATTCTTTGGTTGACCCCCATCGAGCAAAGGATTCCTAGCTTTTCACTTCTCTGCTATTGCTGGCGGAGCTTTTACTGGCTTAGACAGAGAAACGCGATCGCCCAAAATAAATGAACGCTCTCATCATTGAAAAATATCTTTACAAGTTTTAACCTTAGGGTGAGGTGATGGGTTCTCAAGCAGGTTAATCGTAATGGACTTTTTCGAGAAACTGAATGCAGCGATCGCACAAAATCAAAGCTTGCTGGTTGTGGGACTCGATCCCAATCCAGAAATGATGCCGACGCATTACTGTCGAGGAGAAGACAAAGGCGGCATCATCAAGGATTTGTGGGACTGGCTGCAATTTCTGATTCGGGAAACCTCGGATTTAGTCTGTGCCTATAAGCCGACGTTTGGCTTTTACAAGGCGTTAGGTGTTCCAGGTATGGAACTGCTACACAAAACCCTAACGGCTATCCCGGCTCACATTCCCGTTATTTTAGATGCCAAACACGGCGACCTCAATACCAGCACCATCTTTGCCCAAACCGTCTTTGAAGAGTGGCAGGTGGATGCAGTTACCCTGACTCCTTACTCCGGGCAAGACCATATTGCACCGTTTTTGATTTATCCGGGCAAGGCGGTGTTTGTCCTGTGTTCCACCTCTAATCCGGGTGCCCTCTGTTTGCAGCAATATCCCACGCCAGAATCTCCCCTGTACTTACAAGTTGTCAAAGAGGCGAAAAATTGGGGTACTCCTGAACAATTGGGACTCGAAGTGGGAACCACCGACGCCGAAATTTTGACACGCATCCGTGCGGTTGCTCCCGAACGAATTATCCTAGCACGAAGCATCTGGGCAGAAGGCGGTGGCAACCTGACCGAAATTCTAGCCGCAGGATTGAACGCCAACGGTGATGGATTGCTGATTCCAGTTCCCCAGGATATGCTATCGAGTCAGAAACCTGCGGGTGCGATCGCATCCTTGCGCGAATCCATTAATCAAACCCGGCAGCAGATTGTTCGAGACGCTTCTACTTGTGATTTGTGGATGCCTGATGTTTGTTTTTTGGAACCGCATCCTTATCAAGATTTGATTTTGCAACTCTATGACATTGGTTGCATTTTATTCGGCGAGTTTGTTCAGGCCTCAGGCGCTGTATTTCCCTACTACATCGACCTCCGCAAAATCATCTCTAACCCCCAAATCTTTCATCAAGTTCTCACAGCCTATGAACATATCCTCAAAGACCTCACGTTTGACCGCATCGCAGGGATTCCCTATGGTTCCTTACCAACGGCGACCGGATTATCGTTGCGCCTCCATCACCCGATGATTTTTCCTCGGAAGGAGGTCAAAGCCCACGGGACAAGGAGGGTCATTGAGGGATACTTTGAGCCTGGGGAAACCGTTGTCGTAGTGGATGACATTCTCATCAGTGGGAAGAGTGCGATGGAAGGAGCCGAAAAGATAAAATCGGCAGGCTTAAACGTCGAAGATATAGTCGTTTTTCTCGACCATGAACAAGGGGTCAAAGACAGGCTGAAAGCTAATGGTTATCGAGCGCATTCAGTATTAACGATTTCTGAAATTACCGAAACACTGTATCAAGCAGGGCGGATTAGTGAGGAGCAGTTCCAAGCTTTTGCTCACTCCCATTAATCGATGCAAGGACGACATGGCTGAGGTTTGTCTGGAAAGTTTATATAAGCAGGTGATTGGAAATAAATCCGACATGAGGCGCTTTGGGGATAGCTTCAATGCGGTTCAAATAGATATTTTCTAGAAATGGGAAGACAGAAGAAACATATTGCTTTTTATACTTGGTGTGGTCAAAGGTAATTGCATTCCACAAGTGTTGTAGCTGTTCTCTAGTTATGCATTTTTGTAGCTGACAGGCAACGGCATTTTTCCAATGTTCTAGCTGACGGTAACTGATAAATTGCCCTCCTTTGTCGAGGCGATGGACAAATAAAACATAGAGCCAAGATTCGATTTTTACGATGAGTGATTCGGGAATTCTCAGGAATTTGGCAATTTGGCGTTTGGTGATGCGGAATTTTTCAGCGGGGTTGATGCGGCGAAATAGGATAGTCATACAATTTTGGATTTTAGATTTTGGATTTTGGATTTTGGATTGAAAATGATTGAACTATTCTGTTAAATCTGGGGGGATATCGAAGATGACTTCAAATTCTGCGGCTGGGATGAAGCGCTTGAGGAATCTCAGATGGTCTTGGGCGTCTGCTCTGTTGTAGAATCTTGCCACTGTGTAGCGTCGGGCGTCGGGTAAGAGACGGACGATCGCCCAAGGGCGCGAATAGTCTTCGGGTTGCTCGGTGAGTTGCTGGGTATTGGCTTGTGTGCCTCGAATGGTGTTGAGGATACGTTGAAGGTGTTGCCATAGCTGTTCCCGTGTTTGTGTGGTGTCGTTAGGGATGAGACTCCAGTCACTGACGGGTGATGGTAGCCAAGTCAGCAGGTAGCTGTGCTCTGCTTCGCCTCTTGGTAAGGAGGGACTCAGGGGGGTGATGATTTTCCAGCTCAAGCGGCGAGTTTGTTTCAGGCATCGGTAATTTTGCTGTCGGAGAGACGAACAGATTTTCTCGCCTTCGGTTTGAAGGCGTAGCCATTCAGTGTGGTTCATCGGATTGTATTGTTGAAAGAATGTAGGGAACGAAGGGCAGTTACAATAATCTCTGCCCTTTATGTGTTCCTTTTATCTATGACTAGTAAAACATGGATAGCCATGCTTTACAAGTAATGTATTAAAATATGTCGAAGGAAAGTGATAAGCGTCTGACACCAGCCGATTTGCGTCAGCGCACAGGTTTAACTCAAGTCCACTTCGCTATTTCGATTGGGAAAAGTCCCTCTACTATTGCTAAATGGGAAGCCGGAAGTTCACTACCTAGGGGGACACCATCTGAAATTAAGCGTATGTGCGAGGCTTACAAATGCACTCTCGATGAACTGATTGAGGCATTTGAGGGAATTGATATCGAGCCAGAGTGATTTGCATTGGGTTGGATAGAGGAATTTTGGTACTCGCTTTTTTAGGCAGCAACTTTTTGCGTGACACGAAAGCTTCGGTCACTTTGGATTTGCTCATAGATAATCTAGTTAATGGACAGGACAGTGATTGCCCAGAAACGCGATTCGCGTATCAGGAAATAGCATTGTTTGTTCTGGCTAAACCACTAATCAAGGCAGTTGACTAGCCAAATCCTGGCTTGTAGAGTCACATGTCTTGTTTTGTGTGTCACTACCCTAAACCTGTTCAGGGTCACTATTCATACTAAATCAGTTTAGGAAAAATCTCAATAGATTTAGGTCAACCAATTCTTAAGGATAAAATGGCGAAAAAGCCTCTGTCGCCTCTCAAAAAACTAAGAACGCTTCAAAACCTTACCCAGAAGGAGCTTGCAGATATTTTAGGTGTTACCCAAGATACTGTAGCTAATTGGGAAAGAGGCAGGGCTGTGCCAAGGCTGACAATTCCACAGTTTAAAACGCTACTTGTCGTACTAAAGGTTGCTCCGGAAGAACTACCTGATGACTTTGGCCCACCGAGAACTTCCTTTGAAGACACTTCAACAATGCAGTCAGACGATAATTAGAACTGGCAAACAAACTGGAATACAGCCCCGCCTACACTACCTGGGATAGTATTCTGTAATGAGCCAGGTTCGTTACTTCCGCCCGTAACTATGCCCAAACTATTGAGATAAATATCTTTCTCAAGCCGATAGATGCCTGTACTGCAATCTATTGACAAATACATCAGAGCTATTTTTGTGTCTTGTTGATCAGGAACGGAATGAAGTCTTCGCTGCCAGACGCGGACGATATTTCCTTGCTTAATGGCGGAAATTGTGTCAATAGCTATTTCATCACCATTGACTACATCCGTGGTTACATAAACCCACTGACCTGAAGGGTTAGGGATATTTACCAGATTAAGTTTCGGTGTAGAAAACTGATTTCCGTATTTTTCTGGGAAATTAGGAACTATAGAACTAGCGCCTGGATTAGGTGTGGCGTTAGAAAGTTGTGCGTACATCCCGAACAGCAAGCCTAACAAAAAATCAGGATCAACAATCGACAAACCGTTAGTTTGAGCATAACAATTTCTGGTGACTGCCATTATAGGCTGACTCTGATGCAAGATGATTGGAGGATTAAGGCAAGTAAGGTTGTAAGGACTGTACTGACCAGAAGCCCCACCGTAGGGGCTGACTGAATTTTTGATACAGTTAACAGAAAGAGGATTTCCGTAAGGACTGTTTGGATTAATGATTGAGTTTTCGTCATGCTGACTAGAAAGTTTCCCCAGAAATTGCCCGTCAGATGCACATAGTTGAGCATCGCCATTAGCGGCAATAAGAAATTCTAAAATGGTGGTCATAGATTCTGACACAATATTGACACAGCCCCCATCATAAAAATCTAAGCTTGGGGCTGACAATGGGGAATTTACTGATAGAAGCTGGGCAATCGCCTTTTTGGATAGGTTTGCAGAATGCGTAAAGCGAAGCTGTACCCTAGAGAATCACGCCTCACCATCTCATCATCAATTAATCTTTGGGCGCGATCGCAATCCGAAACCCTAGTTTATCTAGTAGCTCAACCAGACCGTAGATTTCAGCGCCTCCAGTTTCTAACAGAAACTTATCGAGTTGTTCATAACAAAGGTTAGCTTTTGCGGAGAGATTATTCATCTGTACACGAGCATCCACAACATCCTTAAGTGCCGCTCGGAGCAATTCTGGTTCAGGGTCTTTTTCTTCTAAGATAGCCTCGATATAACCAGCAGCCTCTAGAGGGTCTTTAAGTGATTCAATGAGTGCATCCTGCCAGCTATCACTCGTCGGCATTTTCACTTTTTTCATAATCTGTCCAATACTCCTTAGCCTTAACAATATCTTGCGCCTGAGTGCTTTTATCACCGCCGCACAGGAGAAGTACGACAGTTGTTCCTACTTGTCCAAAATAGACCCGATAGCCAGGGCCGTAGTCGATCCTGAGTTCAAAGACTCCTGCTCCAACTGATTTATAATCTCCCAAATTGCCAAGTCCAACTCGTTTAAGCCTGGAGTTAATTCTAAATCTAGCTCCACTATCCCGTAGGGAATTAAGCCAATCGGTAAAAGGAATTTTGCCATCTGGCGTAAAGTAGCGCCGAATCTCTCTGGGTTGGGCTTCCACAACTTTATTGTAAGCAGGTCATCGCTTAATTTACTAGAAAGTGATGCTCTTACTACGCCATTATCAGTTAATCTTTCGGTGCGATTGCAAGGCAGAAGCCCAGTGCATCCAAAAACTCAATCAGACTGTAAATTTCAGCAGCTTTTGTTTCTAACAGCATCTTATCGAGTTTCTCGTAGCGCTGTTTGGCTTCATCCGAGAGATTATTAATCTGTATGCGAGCATCCACAACATCTTTAAGTGCCGATCGCAGCAGTTCAGGTTCAAAACCTTCTTCGTCCAATTCCAAAAAAGTCTCGATATAAGCAGCAGCTTCTTGGGAGTCTTTCAGAGATGCAAGCAGGTATTCGCGGTAACTCCTACTTCTTTGGGTTTTCACTTCTTTCATAATCTCTCCAATATTCCTTAGCTCTGAGAATGTCCTGTTCTTGAGAGCTTTTATCTCCCCCACACAGTAAAAGCACTATTGTTGAGCCTATTTGTCCGAAATAGATGCGGTAACCGGAACCATAATCAATTCTAAGTTCACAAACTCCTTCTCCAACAGACCGACAGTCTCCAACATTACCAAGCCTGACTCGCCTCAGCCTATTATCTATTATCAAGATAGCTTTCCCATCTCGTCAGGAATTACGCCACTCGGCAAAAAGAATTCTCCCCCCTTTTTAAGCTACTGTGTACACACATCTCCCGATCAACCTCAAAATGCTATATTTTGCCCCCCTAGCTCCTCACTAAAGCTCCGGCCAATTTTGGGGGGAACCGGAAGTTCAAAGTCCCCCAGAATTGGGGGATTTAGGGGGCAAGATCGCCTGATACACAAACCAGGGGACTGGTGTGTACACCGTAGCCTTTTTAAGGGGGGCTAGGGGGATTAAAGAGTTTGAAAACACGCACTTCACTAAAATATTAGAGAATTTCCTTCCCTACAAAATCAAGACAAATGCAAGCTCTCTGGCTCGAAAATAACCAACTTCAACTGCGCGACGATGCCCCCATTCCCAACCCACCACCGGGCGAAGCCCTCGTGCGCGTAGTCCGGGCAGGCATCTGCAACACCGACCTCGAATTGCTCCGAGGCTATTACCCGTACATCGGCATTTTAGGTCACGAATTTGTGGGTGTGGTAGAACAAGGGCCGGAGCATCTCAAAGGACAGCGAGTAGTCGGCGAGATTAATGCGGTGTGTGGGCAGTGCCGATTTTGCCGCAGTGGACAGCCCACTCACTGTGAAAACCGGACTGTACTGGGTATCGTGAACCGAAATGGAGCATTTGCTGAGTATCTTTCCTTACCCATCGAAAACTTGCATCAAGTCCCAGACAATGTGGCTACGGATGTTGCTACGTTTACTGAACCCGTAGCCGCCGCCTTAGAAATTCAGCAGCAAGTAAAAGTGAGTCCTGCGGAGCGGGTGTTGGTGGTTGGGGATGGCAAGCTGGGGCAACTGGTGGCGCAAACGCTAGCAATAACGGGTTGCGATCTCTTGGTTGTGGGGCGTCATCCGGAGAAGCTGGCTAATCTGGCAGCACGGGGCATCCAGACTGGACGAGAAGAGGCTGTCGCTGACAGAGCCTTCGACTTATCTGTAGAGTGTACAGGTAATCCGGCTGGATTTGCGATCGCACGACGAGCATTGCGTCCACGCGGCACTTTAGTCCTCAAAAGTACTTACGCGGGTCAACTAACCTTCGATGCCTCCTCTTTAGTCGTAGACGAAATTACCCTGATAGGGTCGCGCTGTGGTCCGTTTCCCGCCGCACTCGATTTGCTAGCTTCAGGACAGATGGATGTACAACCGCTGATTCACGCCCGCTATCCTCTGAGTGAAGGGATTGCCGCCTTTGAACGGGCTTCAACCAAGGGGGTTTTGAAGGTGTTGTTGGATATGAGTGGAGAAGTTTAACGGTTTCTTCTGTCGTTGCCTTGGCTTAAGCTCAGGCTACCTATCGTTGTCACCAGAGTACCCAAGGGTAAACTAGGCGATCGCTGTTAAAATCTTAAGACTCAGGTCTTTTTAATGAAGCCACTATGGGCAACACGTTTGGGCATCTGTTTCGCATTACCACGTTTGGTGAATCGCACGGGGGAGGCGTTGGCGTCGTGATTGATGGATGCCCACCGCGACTGGAAATTTCTGCCGAAGAAATTCAAGTCGAACTCGATCGCAGGCGTCCAGGACAAAGCAAAATCACCACACCTCGCAAAGAAGCCGACACTTGTGAGATTATTTCGGGGGTGTTTGAGGGGAAAACTCTGGGAACGCCGATCGCAATTATGGTGCGAAATAAAGACACTCGTCCTCAAGATTACAACGAGATGCAACAGACGTATCGCCCTTCCCATGCCGATGCCACCTATGATGCTAAATATGGGATACGTAACTGGCAAGGCGGTGGACGTTCTTCGGCACGAGAAACCATTGGACGAGTTGCCGCCGGTGCGATCGCTAAAAAAATTCTTAAGTTAGTCGCTGGCGTAGAAATTGTCGGTTACGTTAAGCGCATTCAAGATTTAGAAGGCGTTGTTGACCCCAACACCGTGACTCTAGAACAAGTTGAAAGCAACATCGTTCGCTGTCCCGATGCAGAATGTGCGGAACGCATGATCGAACGCATTGAACAAATTGGACGGAGTGGAGATTCTCTAGGTGGTGTCGTTGAATGCGTCGCCCGTCATGTTCCTCCAGGATTAGGAGAACCGGTATTTGATAAGCTAGAAGCAGATTTAGCCAAGGGTGTCATGTCCCTACCCGCCAGTAAAGGATTTGAAATTGGTTCTGGCTTTGCCGGGACTCTCCTGACTGGTAGCGAACATAACGACGAATTTTATCTCGACGAAACTGGCGCAGTGCGTACCGTAACCAACCGCTCTGGCGGGATTCAGGGGGGAATTAGTAACGGTGAAACGATTATTTTGCGAGTGGCGTTTAAACCCACTGCTACCATACGAAAAGAACAGCGTACTGTAACCAGCGCGGGTTTAGAAACAATACTAGCCGCGAAAGGCCGTCACGACCCTTGCGTCTTACCCAGAGCAGTGCCTATGGTAGAAGCAATGGTCGCTTTAGTATTATGCGATCACATGCTACGTCATCAGGGTCAGTGCCATACTTTAATGCCTTAGTTTAGTTTACCAATGGAAATCAGTCCTTCCTCTGAGTTCGTTGTCCAATTCTGGGGAGTCCGAGGCAGTGTCCCCTCTCCTGGAAAAGATACAGTTCGTTATGGTGGCAATACCTCTTGTGTAGAAATGCACGTTGGTGGAAAAC
Source organism: Stenomitos sp. (assembly GCA_036704025.1). Taxonomy (GTDB): domain Bacteria; phylum Cyanobacteriota; class Cyanobacteriia; order Cyanobacteriales; family Coleofasciculaceae; genus Allocoleopsis. The sequence goes on along the minus strand of DATNQL010000690.1, from coordinate 5,381 downwards.
GCCTGATTTTTGATGGCGGCACGGGATTGCGGATGTTAGGAAAAAGTTTAGAACCGTTGCAGCCGATTGAAGCCTATTGGTTTTTTACTCATTATCACTGGGATCATATCCAAGGTGTGCCGTTTTTCATCCCAGCGTTTGTTGAGGGCAATATCTTACATATTCACGGGGCGGCACCCGAAGGTGCAACCATGCAGCAGCATTTCTGCGATCGCGTTTTGCACATGAATTCCCCTGTACCCTCTAAAGAAATCCAGGCGGACTTAAAGTACTATGACCTTGTCTGTGGTGAAACGATGATGCTCGATGATATCACCATTGAAACCGGTCGTCTCAACCATCCTAATGGGGCGATGGGCTATCGGGTTTCCTGGCAGGGGCATTCGGCTTTCTACTGCACCGATACCGAACATTTTGCTGATCGCCCTGATGAAAATGTACTACATTTGGGTCGTGATGCTGACTTGATTATTTACGACGCGATGTATACGGATGAGGAATACCACAACCAAAAGACACCCAAGGTGGGTTGGGGACACTCAACGTGGCAGGAAGGGGTGAAAGCCGCCAAAGAAGCGGGTGCTAAACGCTTAGCCATCTTTCACCACGAACCCAATCACTCGGATGATTTTCTCGATACCGTTGAGGTGGAAGTCAAAGATACCTTTGACGGCGGGTTTCTCGCACGGGAAGGAATGATGGTTTCCCTCACTTGAGAATTTTCCTAGGGGAAAAACCACATCGAAGCTGATTTAATTCAAGAGTCAATCTTTCTTGGCTCACCCTTAAACGTTTAAGCTGAGCAGGGTTCTCGTATAGAGTGAGCTTTAGCAACCAAGAGTCTTCAACTCGTACAGGCATCTATCATGAGACTCTTTCCCCTCCAGTTCCGTAAATGGCTTGTCCTCTTGGCACTCGCAACTCTAGTCCTGGTTGGAGTTATTGTTTACAATCAGCCTTCTGTCCTCAAGGTGTCTGCCACACACCGAAGCGATACGCGAATTACCACGATACCCACAAAACCGATTCCGCGATCACTGTTTGGGATGCATATCGCGGATTCTGATCAAATTCCTTGGCCGGCTGTCCCCATCGCCACTTGGAGATTGTGGGATGCCGCCACTCATCATGGCTTGGCTTTTTGGGCGCATTTGGAGCGACAAAAAGGTGACTGGGACTTCAGAACCCTAGATTACTGTGTAGAACTCGCTCAGCGTCATGCCGTCGAACTGGTCTATACTCTGGGGATAACTCCTAAATGGGCGGCTGCACGTCCAAACGACTCCTCTCCTTATGGAGATGGTCCCACCGCCGCTGAACCGAAAAACCTGGACGACTGGCGCAACTACGTCCGCACCGTTGCCACTCGTTATCAAGGCAAAATCCGCTATTACGAAATTTGGAACGAACCCAATCTCAAGCATTTTTTTAGTGGCACCGTTGACCAGATGGTCGCCTTAGCCCGTGAGGCTTACACGATTCTCAAGCAAGTCGATCCATCCATTACAGTCGTGTCGCCCTCGTTGTATGCCGATTGGGGTGGGTATAAGTGGTTTGACGAATATTTTGCCAAGGGAGGAGGCAAATATGCTGATATCATCGGTGCACATTATTACATTCGCAAGGAAAAAACCCCTGAAGACAGTCTGTCCATGATTCGGGAAGTGCAAAATGTAATGGCTAAGCACGGACTCGCTCAAAAGCCGTTATGGAACACCGAAACTGGGTATGGCAATCAAGGCGAAAATGTCTTCTATTCGGCTGAAGACAGTATGGCTTATGTCGCCCGAACTTATCTAATAAATTGGGCTTCAGGAATGGAGCGTTTTTACTGGTATGCCTGGGATAACCGTAATGTTGTGACGATGTTGATGGTGGAGAAGGATAAAAAAACCCTAACGCCTGCCGCCAAGGCTTATGCCCAAATCCAAAAATGGCTGATTGGTTCACGAATGAAACGCTGTGAACCGGATCGAAACAATACCTGGATGTGCGAGTTGATGAGTGAGGAAGGTAAACCCTTCTGGATTGTCTGGAATCCTAAGCAGGAACAAAACTTAGTGATACCTAACAAGGCTGGTGTACGGCAAGTCCACCATTTAGATGGGACAAAAACCGCTATACCCAATGAGCGGAAATTAAAGGTGGGACGATTACCTGTGTTGCTCAGCCAACTGTGAGAATATGACTGAAAAAAGTTGAGTCCTATTCCTCTCTTTCCACTGTAAAAAAATCTATCTTAAGATGCTTCCAGCACGGCTTTAAGGGTATGCCAACTCAAGGTCGCACACTTAATCCGTACAGGAAACTGGGAGACACCCTGCAACACATTCAGTTTCCGCAAATTATCGGGAAATTGGTTTTGTCCCATCATCATGTCTCGAAAGCTTTGCACCATTAATAAGGCTTCTTCTACACTTTTGCCTCGTACCGCCTCCGCCATCAAATCGGCTGAAGCGATCGCGATCGCACAACCTTCTCCTTCAAACTTGATATCTTCAATGGTGTTGCTGGTTGGATTGAGCTGTACGGTTAGTTCAATCGTGTCACCACACATGGGATTATGACCTCGATGATACCCATGTATTGGGTTTGTTTTGCCTTGATGTCGAGGTTTCTTGGAGTGTTCGAGAATAACTTGCTGGTACAGACTGCGCTGATTGATTGAATTATCCATAATCATTCAAAATTAAAAATGGAGACGAGATACCCGACTTCTTTAAGCAGTCGGGTATCTAAACTGCTGGCAGCTCAAAAGTCTTTAATCGTTCGTAATCATTGGGCGTGTCAATATCAATTGCACCTTCAGAAAAAGGAACGCTAAAAACTTTATTAATGTGTTTTTTAATCAATTTTTTTGCCCCTTCTGTACTCTTGAGAGCCATGAGTTCTGAAAACAAATGATGGTTGAATAACGCAGGTACACCGACTGTTTCTGAATACTCAGAAGCAATAATTGGATTGCCCGTAACGTGGTATGCCTCAATCAGTTGATTGAGTGTTTGGGACGAAACCAAGGGCTGATCGCAAAGTGAAATTACAACGGCATCTAAGTTTGGATTCATCGTAAGCAGCGCTTTGAGTCCAACCCGAATGGAAGAACTCATTCCCTCCTCCCACAGTTTATTTTCTACAATTTGTATAGGCAATTGACTAACTTCAGGTTTAATTCGTTCTGCATTTGCTCCCAGAACGACGGCAATGGGTTGGCAGACTGATGTAATTGCAACTTCTGCCATGTGGCGAATCAAAGTACATCCTCGGTAGGCTAACAATTGTTTTGGCGTACCCATGCGAGTAGAGGCTCCGGCTGCCAGAATCATCAGACTAATACTGGAAGAATTCATCTTAGTTTCAGTCATGAATGGGGCCTAATTTGTTTCTGAGTGACCCTCCTGAGTGATGAGTCAGAACAGATTGAATTTCAGCCACAATGGATAGAGCAATTTCTTCTGACGTATCGGCACCCATATCAAGTCCAACGGGACTGTACAAGCGTTGTAGTTGGTTTTCGGTTGGAGTAATTCCTTGTTCTTGCAAGTCTTGAAGGAGCTTTTCGGTTCGCTTTTTGGGGCCAAGAATGCCTAAATATCGCACAGGAGAAGGCAAGAGGGTTTTTAAGATTGCAAGGTCGTGAAGGTAATTATGAGTCATGACTACAGCCATGGTACGGTTGTTGATGTGGATGCAATTATGGATATCTTCTGGACGGGAAAGAATGACTTCATCTGCACTTAGAAACCGCTCTCGTGTAGTCTCAACTTTTCGGCTATCAACAACTGTCACATACCATCCCAATTCTTGAGCCAAGCGTACCAATGGTACAGCATCGTGACCTGCCCCAAAAATCATTAACGGCACTGATGGCTGGATGACTTCGATAAAAACCTCGGCTTTACCTGCGAGTAAAGGATACGCTTTTATCGTTGAGCGAGTATCCTTCAGCGCGTTCCAGGCATCGTCGTGGAGTTGGGCCACTAAATCGGCATCTTCGATGTTGCTTTTGAGTGTTCCATCTGGATACACCATTAAACGGGTTCCAACTTGTGCGTTGATTTGCCCCTCAATGTGAAAGACAGTTGCCAGAACTCCTGTCTGCCGACGGCGAAAGCACTGGGTAAGAAATGTCAGAGGATTGAAGGGACTCTTTTCCTCTACTCGCTCGATGAGAATTTGGACAATGCCATTGCAGCCGAGTCCGAGTCCCCAGATAATGTCCTCATCAGACATGGTATCGTACTGAACAACGAGGGGTTTGCCTGAAGCCATAACCGCTTGAGCTTGCTCAAATACATCACTTTCTAGACAACCCCCACTGAGGGAACCGACCATCTGCCCTGGTGAGGTCATCAGCATTCGCGCACCAGGACGTCGGTATGTAGAGCCAGAGACTTTAACGAGAGTAGCCAGGGCTGCTGTCGTTGTGCTACTTTCGACTTGCTCAAAGGCTACAATAATATCTTTTAATTCTTTCATATAATTCTACAGTAAAAACAGTTGGTAAACCAGTTTTTTAAATGCAAGGAATTCATTCAATCTCGTGTATTTACCATCAGAACATCAATCTTTGTTGAGTCAGCAACATAAGTTTTCTAGAATAGGAAAGATAGCTAATTTTATTGTATCTATGACCATTGTGGTTGCCACTAATTCTTACTCCAATAGGTTAAGCCGCTGCACTCAATACAGCGTTGTTGGCTAACTTGCCATCTTCCATGTGTACAATGCGATCGGCAACATCTAGAATCCGATTGTCGTGGGTAACGAGCAAAATTGTACAGCCCTGTTCCTTGGCTAAGGTTTGCATCAGGTTCACCACATCTCGACCTGATTTACTATCTAATGCGGCGGTTGGTTCATCGGCAAGTACAATTTTAGGATGACTGACTAATGCACGCGCGATCGCTACCCGTTGTTTTTGTCCACCGGAAAGGTCATCGGGATAGTAGTTGAGGCGATGCCCTAAACCCACATGTTCTAACATTTGAGCAGAACGCTCTTTCATTTCTTGCAAGGACAAATGATTGTGCAGCTCTAATCCCATTTTGACGTTTTGCAAAGCGGTGAGACTGCCGTGCAAATTGTGTGCTTGGAAGATATAACCATTACTCCGTCGTGCTAAGGTTAGTTCCTTTGAACTAGCGCCGCAAAGTTCTCGTCCGAGGGCTTTTAAGCTACCAAATTGAGCAGAGCGCAATCCGCCAACTAGAGTGAGTAAGGTGGTTTTACCTGAGCCTGAAGGGCCAGTCATGATGACAATTTCGCCTGCGTTAATTTCTAGGTTGATATCAAATAGAACTTGTTTGCGTAATTGACCGTGACCAAAGAAGTGATTGAGGTTATGGATGGAAATTACGGGGTTAGACATGGTAGGATTAGGT
>DATNQL010000689.1:0-7954 GCA_036704025.1 Stenomitos sp. | reverse complement strand
ACAATATTTTGTTCAATTTCCACAAGTAGCACCTGTTCCAAAAATTCACTCAGGCGACTTACAGGGGATAGTTCAGCGCGAAGGACGCTGTCGTTACCGCGCCACCAAGCCCGCAAATTAAATTTAAGTTGGAAACTGCTGACTAAGTAGCCGACAACCGAGGCATACCATTGCTCTGGCGTAACTTGTTGGGTACCAATTGCAGTTAGGTCAATTGAGCCACAACGGACACCTGCCGCTTGCAAACGGTGCATGGTTCGTATCCGCAGACTCGATTTGCCCATTTGCCGAGAAGTGAGTACGTAGCAAAATTCTCCTCGTAAGAGGGCTTGACCTAATTCCACATCCGCCTGACGTTTAACATAGCTGGGAGCACTAGGAGACAGAGAACCTCCCACTTGATAGGCGTAAGAGGGATTTTGCAGAGTATTCAACAGCACAAGCAGTTTCTCGCGCTCGGCTAGCTGCTGTTCAATTTTGGCTTCTAGGGCATCACAGGCTTGGCGTAGAGCCTGCTCGGCTCGCTGACGTTCTGCTACTTCTTGCTCTAATCGAGTCTCGGATTGTTTACGAGTTTCAATCTCCTGTTGCAGTTGATCGTTTTGTGCTTGAAGTTGCTGGGTGAGCTTGCGAATCGTGAGTTGATGTTCAACCCGTGCCAAAACTTCTTCAACCTGAAAGGGTTTGGTAATGTAGTCTGCGGCCCCGGCAGTAAAAGCTCTTACCTTGTTCAAGGTTTCATCTAAAGCGCTGAGAAAAATGACCGGAATCTCGGAGGTTTGTGCGTCACGCTTAAGCTGTTCACAGACTTCATATCCATTCATATCCGGTATTCGGATATCAAGTAGAATTAAATCGGGTGAAGCCGAATATGCGGCTCGAATGCCCATTTTTCCTGTAACAACACAGCGGACTTTATATCCTTGTTGAGACAGTGTACTTGATAAGACTTGCAGATTTTCAGGGGTGTCATCGACAATTAAAATATGCCCCTTATCTCCATCAGTCTTATGGATATTCATGGTTAAATATTGAATTTATTAATATAAATAATAAGCTGATGTGCAGCTAAATTGCCATAGCGAAATTGTCATAAGGGGTGTGGGGTGTGGGGTGTGGAAATAGACTTTCTTCAATGCGTCACAGCTTAGCTCAGTTTTGCTGTGTAGATATAACCCCAAAATACCGCTATTGAAGCCAGAATAATTCTAAAATTGGCCTTAGGACAATCGATGACAATTCTGGCTTCAAGGATATCAGTTCAAGTTCCAAATCTAATTCCGAAGCTGCACCGGCATCACCAAATAAATCATCTTGCGTCCTCCTAGCGGTGTCAAAATGACAGGACTATTAGCCGCATTCATCTGTATCTGAATATCAGAGGTAGAAAGAGCTTTTAATCCATCAATCAAATATTTGACATTAAAAGCAATATCGATGCTTTCACCCGTAACTTGAGCTGACATCGATTCCTGCCCACTACCGACATCTTGAGCTTCTACAGATAGAGCAAGCTGTTGATTCACACTATCGATACTGAATTTGACAACATTATTCTTCTGGTCAGCCAAAACTGCAATGCGCTCAACGGAACTGAGCAATTGACGTCGATCAATCGTTAGCTGACGCTGGAACTGACGTGGAATCAGTTGATGGTAAGGTGGGTACTGCCCTTCCAGGGTGCGGCTGGTTAAACGCTGATTGCCTCCTTGAAAAATAATTTGACCCGGCTCAAGGTAAAGGGCAACTGTATCGGTGGGTTGGTGTGGCGCGAACATTCGCTCCAACTCCCGTAAGGCTCTAGCGGGTACCGTTAATTCTAGCTGAGAAGCTTCACTAGAGGGAGTGTGACTGTTCTGGGAGGCTTTGGAGTCTTCTGCGGCTGACTCCTGTTCGTCTGCCTTCTCGCTATCGGCAACCGCTTGATTGGTCGTTTTCACCACGGCTAATCGGTGACCATCCGTTGCTGCAAATTCTAAAGTATCTTGCTGCATGGTGAAGTGAACCCCGGTGAGCACTTGCTTGGTTTCATCCGCACTTGTGGCAAACAGAGAACCCCGCAATCCATCAACCAAGGCTTCTACCGGGAGAGAGACGGCTGTTCCTGCAATCTGGGGCAGTTCTGGAAACTCCTCAGAACTCATTCCTCGGACTTGATAGCGCCCGGAAGCTGAAGTTAAAGTGACAAGCCGCCGATCCGTCTCTGCTTCGTTAACGGTTTCGCCCACCTCGTCCTCTAGGGTAATTTCCCCATCGGGTAGTCGTGAAACAATATCATTGAGCAGTTTGGCTGGGATGGCAATTTCTCCACCTTGCAGGACGTTCGCCGCAAAGCTGGTTTGAATACCGAGGCTGAGATCAAAGGCGGTGAGGCGTACCTGTTGAGTGTCGGGATTTCCGGTTAATAAAACATTCCCTAACACTGGATGAGTTGGACGAGAAGGAACCGCCCGTATCACCAGCGAGAGGTTGGTGTTGAGGTCACTTTGAGTACAAATTAGTTTCATGAAAATTACAATATGTCGCTCAGGTTGTTGTTTAAATTAACGACTACGATGACAGGGCTACTTGTGGAACTGAACCAGACGTTTCATCGCGTCAGTCAACCCCCAAGAGCAATACTCAGGATAATTCTGTGCTTGATTCTGGTCAATGTCTGGCTTTCATCTCTATTCACATTTTTGTCCTTCGTCTGCTTCATCCTCAAGGCTGTGGAAAATGTGGAAAAACCACACAACCTCATTCTGAATCAATCGTTTGTAGACTTTCGGATTGTGGAAAAACTGTGGAAAAACGACCTTATTTTTCCACAAAGTATTTATACTTAGCCAGAGATTTTTCATAACTTCTCTCCGAGCCTCTGAGTATAAAGGCTAACCCTCTGAAAAGGGTCAGGAAAATGGGTTAAGAAATATTAATTTACCGAGGCGGCCTAGTAACGACGAATCAGGTTTAACCTTGGTTTTGGGTTTGGCTGGTCAGGTTGATGCGATCGCTCAATTGACGCAAGGTCTGATCCACGGTTGCATCGCTCTCTCGTAGCTGGCCTATTTTATCACAACTATATAACACTGTCGTATGGTCTTTGCCGCCAAACTCCTCACCAATTCTGGGCAAACTCAAATCGGTATGTTGCCGCATTAAATACATCCCAATTTGCCGAGACCAACTAATTTCTCGGCGTCGAGAGTTACTCTTCAAATCGTCGATGGAAACATTAAACGCATCTGCCACAGTCATCAAAATGGTGTCGGGAGAAGCTTTGACCCTCGGAATCGGTGGGTTCAAAATCGGTGTAATATTCTCCACCGTCATTGATAAACCTGAAATTGAAACATAAGCTACAGCTCGAATTAACGCTCCCTCTAGTTCCCGAATGTTGGAAGTGTAGTGAGTGGCAATATAGGCAATGACCGATCGCGGCAGACGAATATTTTCATACTCAGCCTTTTTTTGCAAAATCGCCATTCGCGTTTCCAAGTCCGGGGCTTGAATATCAGCAATTAAACCCATCGAAAAGCGGGAGCATAGACGTTCCTGCAAGCGAGGAATTTGATTCGGGGGACGGTCTGACGCCAAGACGACTTGCTTCCCCGCCTCATGCAAAGTATTGAAGGTATAAAAAAACTCCTCTTGGGTATACTCCTTGCCCTCAATAAATTGAATGTCATCCACCAGAAGGACATCCGCTTTTCGGTAATGTTCGCGGAAACTCTGCATACTATCTTTCCGAATCGCTGCAATCAAGTCATTGGTAAACTGCTCAGTAGAGACATAAAAGATTTTAGAATCGGGGCACTTATCCAAACGAAAATGACCAATCGCTTGCATCAAATGAGTTTTGCCTAGGCCGACACCCCCACATAAAAACAGAGGATTAAACTCACGTCCTGGAGATTCTGCAACCGCCAGCGAGGCGGCATGAGCCATCCGATTATTAGAACCCACAACAAACCGAGAAAAAACATACTTATGATTTAACTCTGGCAATCTTGGTGGAGAGTTCGATGTAGCTTCCGAAACACTGCTACCGATCGGAAGAGACCAGGAAACCTCAGCATCGCTAATCGGAGAGGGATCATCTCCGGAAGTGACCAACAGTTGAATCTCTACCGGCTGGCCTAAAATATCCTGCACCACATCTGCGATCGTCTTGATGTAGTATTTTTGCAACCAATTTCTAGCAAAAGGGTTAGGAGTACGCAACACCAAGCAGTTATTCGTAAGCTGCTCCGCGCTAGCTGTTTTAATCCAGGTTTCAAAAGTGGGTCGGCTTAATTGTAGCTGTAAACGCTCCAATACCTGGCTCCATAACTGTTCTGGGGAAGTTTCCACGATCTCTCCTCTGATGCAGCAGCTACTTTGGCACAATAGTGTTATCCCTGAGCCGATGAGCCGATTAATGACCGGGTTTTTGCCACGGGTCAATCATCTAACTGGCTTTTTAGAATAAGTACGTTTATTGTAGACGGCGTCCCTACGGTTCAAGGTCAAGACGGCAAGCTATACCTTCGTCCATTTATATCCATATATATCAGGCTAGTTTTTTCCTCTAGTTTTTGGACAAATGACTGAATCCTTACAAATCGCTCAGTTAGGCAATCCAGTACTGCGGCAACAAGCCCAGTTAGTGAATAGTATTCAAGACAAGCGCCTGCAACAGTTAATTGATGCCCTCATTGCTACAGCAGCCGTATCGAATGGCGTTGGGATTGCGGCACCTCAGGTCTCCCAATCCTATCGTTTGTTTATCGTGGCGTCTCGTCCCAATCAGAGGTATCCGAATGCACCACAAATGGAACCCACGGCAATGATTAATCCGCAAATCATTGCTCACTCTCCTGAAGTTGTCAAAGGCTGGGAAGGCTGTCTTAGTGTGCCTGGGATTCGGGGATTAGTTCCCCGATATCAAGCGATTGAGGTGGAATATACCAGTCGAAACGGCACAAAAAATCGGCAAGAGTTCACTGATTTTGTGGCTCGGATCTTTCAGCATGAATATGACCATTTAGATGGCATAGTCTTTTTAGATCGGGTAGAGAGTACCCAAGACCTTATGACTGAACAGGAGTATCAGCAGCAAATCGGAATAATTAAATGCTGAACAACGTAATGTTGTTCTCTTAATCAGGGAAGCACCTAACACGATAGTCTTTTTAATATGTACCCAATTCGACCCTGGTTGTACATCGGTAAATATAGAGAAACACTCGATTACAACATGCTCTACCGCAGTAATATTCGTGCTATGCTGCAACTGGCTGAAAGAGTGCAGCATCCGGGTATCTTGTCGCTCTTTATTCCTGTTGAAGATGGTGAGTCAATATCTTTTGACAAGCTGAGAGAGGGTATTGAGTTTGTGCGGCTGGAAAAAGCAAAGGGTAATAATGTACTGATTGCTTGTGGAGCCGGTATTAGTCGAGGTGTTTCGTTTGCGATCGCGGCCTTAAAGGAAGAAGAAAACCTGACTTTACTTGATGCATTTCAGCAAATTCAAGGCGAACATTCCCAAGCAAGACCTCATTTAGAACTGTGGAAGTCGCTTTGTGAATACTACTGTGAAGAAGTGCCTTACAAAAATATTGTGAAGCTTATTCTTGAGCAGAGTGCCATTGCTAAACGGCTACCGCGAATTCCGTGAGTGAGTGGTTTATCGCAGTGCTCGCCCTGAATATGCAGGGCGGGCATAGTCCAATATGGAGCAAGATGGAAGTCAAGACTACGGTTTGATTCCTACATTCTTTCCAGTACACCAATTCCGAGTAAGGATAATCCTAGCTTCAGAGTTTGCGCTGTTAAATTGCATAAAACCAAACGAGAGGTTCGCGCAGGTTCTTCTGACCAAAGTACGGGACATTGTTCAAAAAACTGATTGAACTTTTGGCTCAGTTCATACAAATATTGACATAGGCGATTGGGGAGTAAATCTCGTTCAAGCTCTCGGAGAACCTCACTCAATTGCAATAAATGCTTCCCTAATACCAACTCTGCCTCTTCCTGCAACAGCACCTTGGCACTGTCTCCCAGCTCATCAAAATTAATATTACCTTTGCGGCTAATGCTCTGAATTCGGGCATAAGCATAGAGCAAATAAGGTGCCGTGTTCCCTTGCAGGGATAGCATCTTATTAAAACTAAAGATGTAGTTGCTGTTGCGATTTTGACTTAAGTCAGCATACTTAACGGCGCTAAGGCCAATAACCTGAGCAACATGAGCTTTGAATTCCTCTGTTTCTTCGCGTCCCTCATCCTTCAGTCGGGCTTCGAGATCAGCACGGGCGCGTGCGATCGCTTCATCGAGTAAATCTCGTAACCTGACGGTTTCCCCAGAACGGGTTTTCAGCTTTTTACCATCTTCCCCCTGGACGAGTCCAAAAGGAACATGTACCACCTGCACTTGATCAGTTAACCAACCCGCCCGACGTGCCACTTGAAAAACTTGAGCAAAATGATTGGCTTGCCCCGTATCGGTAACGTAAATAATCCGATCCGCCCTATCTTGCTCAATCCGGTAACGTAATGCTGCCAAATCAGTTGTGGCGTAGTTGTAGCCACCATCGGATTTTTGCACAATTAAAGGGAGAGGCTGACCCTCTTTATTGGTAAACCCTTCCAGGAAAACACACTGGGCACCCGTGTCTTTCACTAACAAACCGGACTCTTCAAGGTCTTTCACCACATCGGGTAGTAATGGATTATAGAATGACTCTCCCCGTTCTGTGAGATGGATATCTAGCAAGTCATAGATCACTTCAAACTCACGCCGCGATTGCTCACATAGTAACTGCCAAGCTTGTCGGCTATCCTCTTCGCCGGATTGCAGCTTGACCACTTCCTTCCGAGCCGTTTCTTGAAATTCCTCATCCGCATCAAATCGCTGCTTGGCTTTCCGATAAAATGCGACTAAGTCTCCCAAATCCAAAGCGTTGGATGTTGTTAAGGCACTTGGGTAAATCTCCCGCAAATAGGCGATTAACATCCCAAATTGTGTACCCCAATCACCCACATGATTCAATCGCAGGACATCGTGACCCTGGAATTCTAAGATTCGTGCCAGACAATCCCCAATAATTGTGGAACGTAAGTGTCCAACATGCATCTCTTTGGCAATATTGGGGGAAGAGAAATCAACAATGACGCGTTGAGGTGTTTTGACTGATTCAACCCCTAAGCGTGGGTCTGTTTGAATAGCGCTCAGTTGCGCTTCTAAATACGCTGGCTCCAACCTCAAGTTGATAAAGCCAGGGCCTGCGATAGTCGGTGTCTGACAAATGCCAGAAACATCCAAATGCTGAACAATTTGCTCAGCTATTGCCCGTGGCTGTTGTCTCAGTGGCTTACTCAAGGACAAGGCAACATTACATTGATAGTCACCAAACTGAGGATTGCTGGCAGGTACGACTATTGGATCTATCCCCTCCACCGCTGACCCGAAAGCTGTCGTTAAGGCGTGAGTAAATTTATTTCTTAGCTGTTCAATTAGGGAGTTCATAGTGCAAGGTAAAATACCTCAACAGCCATGGACTGTCTAGCTGTTGAGTGAAAGCGTATTCTTAACATAACTTGAGCTTTGAGCCAGTTGACGCCATATTTCTGGTGTTCCTCTGAACCTTGGGTGTTCTAATAGCCCAATTCCATTCTCGTTGGGGAATGCGTACTGAGAGGCTTGCTCTTCTTCCAGTAATTTAGGCAATGACCCGACTGAAAGAGTTAGCTGGCTCCAGCTATATTCTTATAGCCTGTACTCTACAAGCCGTCTCCAGATCAAGTGGATTGTGAAGAGACAAGGGAGGAGCAAGGCAAGGAAGGGCAAGGGGCGTAATGGGTTGGAAAAAAAGAGGGGGAAGGGGGTTGACAGAGGAGGGGATGGCTGGATATATTGGTAAATGCGCGCCAAACAGGCTAAGCGCCCAGCGTCGCGCCCGAACCTAGAAAAAGCAATAGTTTGAAAGCCA
>DATNQL010000688.1:0-4632 GCA_036704025.1 Stenomitos sp. | reverse complement strand
TACAGGATCGCGATGAGCTAGGCGCACTCAACTTTTTGTTGTGCATTCGCCAAGAAGATGAGCGTGAATAGATTTTGGAACGGTGGGCTTTTGACTAAGGGTTTACAGTGGGCAACAGGAGCATTCGGGCTAGTGCCAATAGGGCTTGCTGTTTTCAGTGTTCCGGTTTTGGCTCAGATTGTTCCTGATAATACTTTGGGGACGGAAAGTTCTCTGGTAACGCCGAATGTGAATATTCGAGGGCTTCCGGCAGAGCGTATTGATGGGGGTGCTGTTCGCGGCAGTGCTTTGTTCCACAGTTTTTCTGAGTTTAATGTCAACAACGGACAAAGGGTATATTTCAGTAATCCTGCCGGGATTGCAGACATCTTCAGCCGCGTCACTGGCTTGAATATTTCTAATATTTTGGGAACTTTGGGGGTTGATGGTGGGGCGAATCTATTTCTGCTCAATCCGAATGGTATTTTGTTTGGGCCAAATGCTCAGCTAGATATTCAGGGTTCGTTTTTGGCAACAACTGGGAGTAGTTTCAAGTTTTCTGATGGTAGTGAGTTTAGTGCTACCCAACCACAAGCAGCGCCCTTGTTGTCGATTAATGTGCCACTGGGGTTGCAGTGGGGGACGCAGCCATTAGGGAAAATTAACAATGCAGGAAATTTACAAGTCGGTTCTGGGCAAACCTTAGCGTTACACGGTAGTGATGTCACTAGCACGGGTTCCCTTAACGCACCTGGGGGTACAGTGATGATGTTAGGCGATCGCATCGGCTTATTAGATAATGCCCGAATTAATGTTTCTTCGGCAACGGGTGGCGGTACGGTATTGATTGGAGGAGGATTGCAGGGTAAGGATGCAGTTCCTAATGCTGCCAGAACCTTTGTTGATGCAGGTGTCAGGATTGAGGCGGATGCCCTAACAACGGGTAATGGGGGTAATGTAATCGTCTGGGCGGATGAGGTGACAGGGTTTTATGGCAATATTAGCGCCCGTGGGGGAACAGAGGCAGGTAATGGTGGCTTTGTAGAAGTATCGGGCAAGCAAAATCTGATTTTTAGAGGTGCGGTGAATACCAGCGCAAGTCAGGGAAATTCTGGGACTTTACTGCTTGATCCGGACAATATCACCATAGTCAATGGTGATGGAGCAACAGACGACAATCAAATAAAAAACGATGGTCAAATTTGGCAGGGAGATGGGGGTGCTTCACCCTTCACAATTTCTGAAAAGGTTCTTCAAGATCTATTAGGTGATACTAACGTCATCTTGCAAGCAACGAACGACATCACTATCAATGATCTTACCGATAATGCACTCACCTTTAAGCGTGGGACGGGAAAAATTACCTTCACAGCCGATGCAGATGGAAATGGGGTTGGCTCTTTCCTGATGCAGGATGTGAAAGATACCCTCTACACCAACGGACGTAATATTGAAATTTCAGGAGCAAGTTTGACGCTGGGTAATATCAATACTTTCTCTATCTCTGAAAAGACTACATCCACACAAGAAGTAGTAGTGGATGTAGATGCAGGTGGACTGATTCCCCCAACCGAAACTAGTGGTACAGCTACCTTCAACTTTACCGTCCCAAATAATTTAGTACGAGATGGTAATTCATATGATTTAAGTACATCTACGATTAGTGACCTGAATGTAAGGTTTTCGGCAGAACATACTTGGGACGCTGACCTTGATGTTTCCCTAAAATCGCCACGTGGAACATTATTAAACTTATTTTCAGATGTTGGAAGTGGTGGCAACAACTTCCAGGACACCCTACTAGATGATGAGGCATCAACAAGTATTAACGATGGCACAGCTCCCTTTATTGGTTCATTCAAACCCGTTGCAAAGCTGGAAAAATTCGATAATGAGAACCCTCTTGGTAATTGGACTTTGACAGTCACTGACGATGCCGGAGGAGATAGCGGCAGATTATTTAAGGGTGGTGAAATTGCACCTTGGGGAACAGCAATTGGGACGCAACTGGTGCTTCAATTAAAAATCAATACTAATCAGCCTGTTATTATTCCTGTTGACGGAAATAGTGGCTCAATAACACTCAACGCTACAAATGGCAATATTAGCGCTGACAGTCTTAATACTAATAATAAATTTTTGAGAGATGGCGGCGCAATTAACCTTAAGGCTGCTGGTGAGATCACTATCAATAATCTCAACTCCTCCTCCAATAATCTCAACTCCTCCTCCTCTGGCAATGGAGGAGCGATCGCCTTGACTGCCCAAAACAACATTCAGGCTGGTTCACTAGATGCATCCACAGGTTCTGGCAGTGGCGGGAATATTACTATCACAAGTCTAAATGGTGAAATTAAAACTATTAACAATGTCAGCACAGCTACTACTTTGGTTAATGCCTACAATGGCGGCGATATTACTTTCCGAGCCAAAGGTAACATCACTATTGATAGGTACACTCGCTCAGATGGTGGCAACAAAGGTGAAAGTGGGGAGATCAATATCACCAGCGAGACGGGGAACGTTACTGTTAATAACACAATTAACAGCCTTAACTTTGGCCAAAAGGGTGGTGATCTTAATATCGAAGCACTCGCTGGATCGATATTCTTGAACGATAACGCTTACCTGACTAGTGGTAATACCTCTAACGCCACTGGTAATGGTGGCAATATCAACATCAAAACTGGATCGCTCTCTGTAACAAATAGCAAAATAAATACCAGTACTTCAGGGCAAGGAAATGCGGGAAACGTGATAATAGATGCCCGCGATAGGGTTTTCTTTGATGGAACCAACAGTGGCCTGAATACCACTACTTCAGGAATAGGAAATGTTGGTAAGGGTGGTGATATAAAAATCACAACTGGGTCGCTCTCTGTAACAAATAGCGCTCAATTAAATGCCAGCACTAAGGGTAGTGGCTCGGGAGGCAACTTGAGTATCACTGCCAATAACTCGGTCACCCTCAGTAATGACGGGAAGTTGTTAGCTGAAGCTAGTGGTACAGGTAGAGCAGGAAATGTATCAATTACAGCCGAAGGCCAAGTTGCCTTAACACGAGGTCAAATCTCCACCAACATACAAGCTGGAGCCAACGTACCCTCTGGTCAACCCAGCGTAATCACGATTGATGCCGGAAATCTTTCAGTGACAGAAGGAGGGAAAATTTCTGCATCGGTGAATGCGGCGTCAGTGAATGCGTCTGATCCTACGAAGAACGTGCCAGCCGGACAGGGAGATGCGGGAAAGATTAACCTCATTGTGAGGAGAGATACTATACTTTCTGGAGAAAACAGCCGCATCAGCAATGCGATTCAAGCAGAAGCAAGCGGTCAAGCAGGAAGCATCACATTAAACACTGGAACGTTGACAGCAATGGGTGGAGCCTCCATTGATTCCAGCCTAGCAGGCACAGGAACCACCGTAGGCCAAATCAGGGTAGATGCTACAGGTGCGATCGCTTTCTAAGGAAATGGAACAGGAATCTCCAGCGAAGTCAAAACCAAAGGCAGTGGGCAAGGAGGTAACATTCTTCTGAGTGGCGCTTCCCTCACAGTAGATGATGGCGCGAAGCTCTCAGCTAGCACCAGTGGAAGAGGAGATGGGGGAAATATTAACATCACTGCCCCCAACTCAGTTACCTTAAGCCGCAATGGGCAGATATCCGCAGAAACTAGTGGCTCTCGTCAAGCAGGCAACGTCGCAATCAACACCCCAATTTTGGATGTGAACGGTGGAGCCAAAGTTTCCACAACCACTACATCCACAGATAACAATGCCGGGAAGGGCGGAAATATTACCGTCAGTGCAAACACACTCAACCTTTCTGGCACTAACAGTGGTCTGTTTGCCGAAACTAAGGGAGCTGGCAATGCTGGGGATCTGACGCTAAATTCCTATAACGGTAACGACGTACAAGTGAATTTTGCCGAAGGTGCTCAAATCTCTGCTTCTACCTCTGGCAGTGGCAAGGGTGGCAACATCACAGTCTCTGCCCCGAACTCGTCAGTTACCTTGAAAGGTGATGGGAGTGATAAGGGGGGTTTGTCAGCTTCTGCTTCTGGCGAAGGAAATGGGGGCAATATCGACATCAACGCCCGGAGACTGGAAATGGATAGGGCAACTATTCGGTCAGAAGCCACAAACAGCAACGCTGGAGATATCAAACTAACACTGGACGACAGATTACTGTTGAGGCATGGTAGCCTGATTTCCACTACTGCCAAGACAGGAAATGGCGGCAACATCACAATTACAGCTCCCTCTGCCTTCGTCGTTGCCGTCCCATATGAAAATAACGATATTATTGCCAATGCCTTCACTGGCAACGGCGGACAGATTACTATCAGTGCTTACCGGGTATTTGGCCTGAAGCCGCAGAATGGGCAGAGTTTCAACACCTTACGGCAAAATCGCACTAGCGACATCAGCGCCAGCTCCCAATCCGGTATTCAGGGAGTCATCAATATCCAATCCCTGAGCATTGACCCCAGCCAGGGCTTGACAAATTTACCTGTAGATGTAGCAGACTCCAGCCGACAAATTGTGAATGGATGTGGAGCCAGCAGTGGTACGGCTGCCAATGCTCAAGGTGAATTTGTGGTAACGGGACGAGGCGGACTCCCTCCCCGCCCAGATGACATGCAAACC
>DATNQL010000687.1:0-3797 GCA_036704025.1 Stenomitos sp. | reverse complement strand
AGCCCAGTCTGCTCAGTTCCCTCACGATATCCATTGGGAAGTTCTCATTGGAGTAAAACTTAACCATCCCCATCCTCATCAAGGGCAGTAATAGCGCGATCGCCTTCCTCTCGGTGCTGTTCGTAGTATGCCCAGGCAGCGGATAAATCGCTAGGCGTAAGGGTGGGATAGTTTTGCAGTAACTCCTCATCATCTGCTCCCTGCTTTCGGAAAGCAACCAACGTCCACACAGGAATGCGTGTGTTGCGAATGCGAGGTTGTCCGCCACACACACCTGCCGTCACTTGAATCGGCTTGCTGCTTAGTTGCTCAAACAGCAAGGTGCGTTCCTCTGGGGTGAGGGATTCGATAATCTGCACCAGTGAATTAACCAGTTGTGTGTTCATAATTGATCTAATCAACCCATCTGTATTTTCAGTTCGCGCAGCATCCGACTAGTTCCCTCATTAATCGCTTTTTGCACCAATTGGGGAATCATTTCGCTGATAGGCAGGTTAGGAAAAATGTGGCTAACAGACGATTCAGCGTAGTCACCATTCTGGAGGATGTAAATCTTGAGTTGGCGATTCCTATATATCCACACTTCTGGAACCCGCAAACTTTCATAGGCATCCAAAGTAGTCTTTGAGGTAACATCAGACTCAATGGCAAGATCAGGGGGTGGATAAACCGCCAAATCCATATCGGTACAGCCTCGAACACAACTGGCATTCTGGATGTAAAGGCAGGTATCAGGTTCAACTCCGGCAATTTCAGGTTGCTTCAAAGTCGTTGAACCAAAATCTTCCCAATCACGCTCTTGGGCATCCAAAATAGCTTTGACAATATCACCAATAATACGATGGGGTCGTATGCCCTTCGGCCAAGCTTCGCTAACATGTAATGCCAGAGGAGACATGATTTCGAGCGTTCCTCGGTAGTAAGCGATGCGGGTGTTGCGCTGTTCTCCCAGTTCAGCAAGAAGTTGTTCAAAATCCTGCCAAGAAAGATTATGAATGCTAATCATGCTACCCGGAGTCAGTTCAATGGCACGAATAGGAATGGTAACGCTCATCGGTAGTTCCTCCGTTGATGCCTGACGAAAAATAGAAAGAAGAACAAGAAAAACCTAATCCCTGTTCTGATAACTAGCAACCACTCTCCCCGCCCTAACAAACTGCCGAAAATACGATCGTCCTATCTCATCTCCGTCTTCCGAGAGGCAGTCAATCGCAATTCCATTCCGTCCTGTTTGTTGACCCGAACTATGGATGTAATACCCATCTCCTAAATGTAATCCCACATGGTTAACTTTCTCCGCTTTGGCGAAAAAGACCAAATCGCCGGGATGCAATTCTTCACGCTTAATGGGTTGAGTAAAATCGGCTTGCTGATAGGAATCTCTGGGTAACCAAATTCCCGACGCCGCAAACGCTGCCTGCATCAATCCCGAACAATCGTAGTTTGGCCCTACCGTACCGCCCCAAAGATAATAATTCGGTTGCTGCATTGCCGTTTTTGTAAAGACAATGATCGTAGGAATGCGTTCTTGAATTTGCTCTGGCGAAAGTGCGATCGCACGATACCTCGTTTCCGCCTTCTCCAGTCCAGCGAGTTCCTGCACGGGCAACCAAGCCCCATAGCCATCTTCACACAAACGTACCTCTAACGCCTCCTCAACAGGATGCTTTGACAATATCTGCAAGTGACGCCCTACAGCCGCCTGCGTTGCCAAACCCTGGCAGTTAGGAGAATCATATAGGTTTAGATTCACAAGGCAGCGGTACTCATCCGCTTGATACGAGGAGTCATGAGTCATTTGAGTTATTCGTGATGGATAAGCAGTAATCTGGGAAAGACTTTAACCCTAAACGGCAAAATTCCAAAGTCTAAACACCAATTTTTAATCACTAACTGTCACTAATGACCTTTTTCCGGAAAGACGAACAACTAGAAAAACTCGGTACTGACATCCTTGAAGCCACTTGGGCCGAGTTTCCAGGACTGGCTCGCCATCAAATTGCGCTCACTTGGATTGTCTACGACCCACCCGTGCCTGTCAATACGGGGGGTGCCCTTTCCGCAGAGGAATTCTGGAAACACCAAGTCCGGGGTTTCAGCTATCGAGGTGTGGAGCGAATTTACCCAGCCAGTGTAGTAAAACTCTTCTACTTGGTTGCGATCGCAGAATGGCTGGAAAGTGGCATGACTCCCCCCTCGGCTGAGTTGGACAGAGCGATGCGGGATATGATTGTTGATTCCAGTAATGATGCCACAAGTTTAGTGGTGGATATCTTGAGCGGCACCACCAGCGGCCCAGAGTTACCCACAGGTCCCTTTGAAACCTGGAAGTTCCAGCGCAACATCGTCAATCGTTACTTTCAATCTCTAGGCTGGCAAGAACTGGAATCGATCAATGTGAACCAAAAAACCTGGGGAGATGGCCCCTATGGGCGAGAACGGGCATTTTTGGGAGAAATGATGGAAAATCGCAATATGCTGACAACTGAGGCTACGGCGCGGCTATTGCACAGCATTATCGGGGGAGTGGCGGTTTCTTCTGTGCGATCGCAAGCCATGATGAGTTTAATGCAACGTAACCTCAACCCGGCTGACTTGGGGCAGGATGAAGAAAATCAGATTACAGGATTCTTGGGTGAAGCCCTTCCCCAAGACGCTCAACTTTGGTCTAAAGCCGGTTGGACTTCTCAAGTACGCCACGACGCCGCCTACATTGAGATACCTTCTTTACCACCCTACCTGCTAGTGGTATTTACCGAAGGCAAAGCTCACAGTAGAAATCGAACCATTCTTCCTTTTGTGTCTCAGCAAGTGATCGCGGCTGTAAATCAATTAACTTAATGTGAGACGCCCACGTTAAGTTACTGTGATGTGGGCTTCTAGCGTCACCCCTCAAAGTTCCCGTGACGGCTTCTGGGGAGACAAAGCTGACGAAAATTCTGGATTTAAAAAAAAATCTTGGTATTCCATAAAACTTGTGCTAATATCAATATTCGTGGGCGAAAATGGGTCGGTGCCCGAGTGGTTAATGGGGGCGGACTGTAAATCCGCTGGCTATGCCTACGCTGGTTCAAATCCAGCCCGGCCCACTCCCACATAAGTAAAAGGAAAAAAGTAAACACGAAAAGTTTTGCTCTTACCTTTTACTTCTCCAGCGCCCGTGTAGCTCAGTGGTAGAGCACACCCTTGGTAAGGGTGAGGTCACGAGTTCAATCCTCGTCACGGGCTTTTAATAATTCTATAGTATTTGGTACATTTAGCCTCATAGCAAAACGAGGGTACCCAGATTCATCGTAGTCAGTCTGGCAGGATTTACGCAACTGCACCCCTAGCTCCTCATCCTCACATAAGAGTTCCGGTCGCTCCGACCAAATCTGGGGGGGACCGGATTTACTCCCCCCAAGGTTGGGGGGCAAAATGATGGAGTTGGCGTAAGTCCTGTCTGGGTGTCTTCGTTGTTTGTCGGGTATCCAGTCTAATCATTGAATACCTAATCCAGTTTCAGCTCAGAAAAAGTTCGCGAATTCCAGCACTGCCGATTTCCACCGCCAGAGCTGCCAACAAAAAACCTAAAAGTTTAATAATAATCAGTGCACCCTCTGGGCCGATCCAAGCATCAATTCGACCTGCCAAACGCACAATTAGCCAGCTTACCAGCATAGCCGCAACAATACCAATCACCACACTCAAATGAGCTGTAGGCGATTCAGACATCAAGAGCATGACCGTGGTGAGTGTTCCAGGTCCGGCTAACAGAGGCAAAGCCAATGGAGTAATCGCAACATCACGTCCCTGTT
>DATNQL010000686.1:0-5294 GCA_036704025.1 Stenomitos sp. | reverse complement strand
TTTGTTTGTTCTGTAAATCAGGGTTAAGCAATTTTTGGGGAAAAATTGAATTGAATGGCAATTTTTGATATAAGTTCATATTATTATTGTATTTTTAAGTTTCTAGTTTATTGTGAATCTTGGGATAAATAATGGTCAATCAACTTTGCAATTTTTTCATATTCAAAAGCTTGGGCAAGTTCTAGTACCCGAATGACAAAGGACATATACTCAGCACTTAAATCCTGCAATCGCATACATTCCTGTTCAACACCTTCAATATCACCGCTATTTGCTACTTCGTATAGAACCAAGAGTTCGTCACGCGCTGGTATCACCATTTCTGTAAAGTTAATGTGGGTTTCTTCCTGACGCCCTTCTTCATAAATCCATGACAAGTTTAAGTAGTCTTTAATTTTATTTAACAATTCTTCAGCTTGAACTGGCTTGGGCAGAAAATCGTTGCAGCCAGATTCCAGACTATTTTGGCAATCTACGGCAAAAGCATTAGCAGAAATAGCGATAATAACTGTATTTTGAAATTGAGGGAATTGGCGCAATTGCCTAGTCATCTGGTGACCATTCATGACGGGCATGACTAAGTCAACCAGAATTAAATCCGGTTGAAATTCAACAACTTTTTCTAAACCTTCTTGTCCATTCGCTGCCTCTTCTACTTCAAACCCAAGAGGCTCTAGTATATGGCTGATAACAGCGCAATTTTCCCAACGGTCATCGACCACTAAAATCTTCTGTTTTGAGCCAGAATAACCAATAATTCTGTTAGTCGATTGGACTTTTATGGGCTGTGTCGCGGTTAAGATTTTGGGTAGAGTTAAATCAAACCAAAATGTACTGCTCACGCCGAGAGTACTCTCGACCAATATTTGGCTGCCCATCATCTCTACAATTTTCTGACTAATCGCCAGTCCTAATCCAGTCCCTTCAGCGCGACGAGAATGATGTCCCACTTGCTCAAACGGCAAGAATATTTTGTCCAATTGTTCAGAAGATATCCCAATACCAGTATCTTCAACTTGGAATCGAATCTTTTGATAGTTTTGAGTTGTGAACGCGTCGGTATCCAGAAAAGGTTCTGAATCAGGAGACTTGCCCTGTAGGGAGTTTGAGTTTTGAGTTGAAGAGGCTGATTCTGAGCTTCCGACAAATCCTACTTTAAATGTAACACTGCCAGCATCGGTGAATTTGATGGCATTAGAAAGAAGATTCATTAAGACTTGGCGCAGTCGCTTTTCGTCGGCAGGAATCACGGTGGGAAGTTGAGGGAAAAAATGGCAGGTAAAGTTAAGGTCTTTTTCGGCTGCTTTGAGTTTAAAAATGTCTGACACCCCAACTAAAAACCCCACCAAATGAACCTCTTCTGGGTATAATTCGAGTTTTCCAGCTTCAATTTTAGACAAGTCTAAAATATCGTTAATGAGTGTGAGCAGGTGCTTGCCACATTGGTAAATAATGTTAACTCCATCCTGTTGCTTGGGATTGCAGCTCTTATCCCCTTGCAGAATTT
Organism: Stenomitos sp.; assembly: GCA_036704025.1. Classification (GTDB taxonomy): domain Bacteria; phylum Cyanobacteriota; class Cyanobacteriia; order Cyanobacteriales; family Coleofasciculaceae; genus Allocoleopsis. Next base: position 3,787 of record DATNQL010000686.1, on the reverse strand, counting down.
GTGCGTAGCCCATAATACCGTTGAGCGGGGTACGGAGTTCGTGGCTCATATTGGCGAGAAAGGTACTTTTAGCAAGGTTGGCAGCATCAGCCGCTTCGACGGCTTTTTGCAAGGCGGCTGACTGCTGTCGAGTTTCTGCGAGTAATTGAGCCTGTTGTAAGGCAACACCCAACTGAGTCCCAATCTGAACAACCGTATTAATTTCTGACTCGCTCCAATGACGGGGTTCATCATTGTGATAAGCCGCCAATAAGCCCCACAGTTGATTGCCACAGAAGATGGGCACAATTAGATAAGCTCTAGCTTGAAATCGCTCCAATAGTTCGACATGGCAAGGGCTTAATCCAGTGTTGTAAATATCTGCGCTCGCGAGATAAGTTGCTCCTTGAGTGTAGGCACCGCCTTGAGTCGTTTGCAGATAAGTGTCCTGGATCGGTTCAAGGGTAACACCCCAATCTCTCACCCTGCAATGTAAGCTATCGAGAATTCCCGACAGGAGGTGAGGTTGATGATGCTGTTCGAGGAGCAAAGTTTTCCAACCACTGGCTACAGATTCGGCAACAAAATTGCCACTCCAGTCCGGATTGAACTGATAGATCGCAATCCGATCGCATTTGATCACTTGCCGCAGTTCCTCCGTTGTCGCACTAAAGATGGCGTTGATATCCAGAGACTGACGCATCCGTTGGAGTACTTGCGCGATCGCGTGTTCGCGTTTGATGCTCTCCCGTAAGGCGGCCTCTGATCGTTTGCGATCGCTAATATCTCGCAAGGCTAGAACATAAGCCGATTTTCCCAACCATTGAGTTTGAGTAGCCTTCATTTCGACCGTGCGAATTTCTCCGCTAGAAGCGACTACCTCGATTTCAGCCATTTCTCCGACTGGGATGCCCCACTGATAGTCAACGAACTCGTCTAAGGAGAGGTTAAACAGATCGGTGGCGGCTGGGTTGGCAAAACAAACTCTCCCTTCTCGGTCTAGAATCATAATGCCGTCGGAGGTAGTGGTGACGATCGTATTCAGTTGGGCTTCACTCTGCCTGAGCTGTTCCTCTGCTCGTTTGCGATCGCTAATATTACGAGTTACGGTAATCATCTCGTTTTCTTTGAGGCGAACCATTCGCGCCTCGAAGTATTGTTCGCCATCCGGCATGGGTAATGAATACTCCAGACTGATGGGTGAATCCGTTTGAAAGACTTGCCCAATAGCGGCTTGTAGGTTCTGTCCAGCCAGAGGAGGCAATATGTCTTGAACTTTCTTGCCCAGGAATTGTTTGGGTGAGGTGTATAAATTGTCTTCGTCTCTGGTTTTATAGTCCAAGATTGTGCCATCCGCTGCCACACGAAAGAGAATATCGGGGAACGCCGCAAAAATGGCCTGCATTTCTTGGTTTCTTTGCCATAGCCTTTCTTCTGTGTATTTGAGTTCAGTGATATCGCGGAGACTAACAACCACGCCGGAGAGCGTCTTGTCTGTCTCCAGATACGGAGAGTAAGTAACGCTAAGAAAGCGTCGCCCTACCGCTAAATCAAACCAATTTTGGTAATGAGCCGTCTCTCCTGTTAAGCATTGATCGAAGGGTTCTTTGATGAGACGTTCAAATATTTCCGCACCCAACAACTCACTGACTGAATGTCCGATAATCTCTTCATACTCTTTGTTGTGCCACGTTAGATAGCTCTGATTGACCACCTGATAGATATAGTTTCTATCCACCAACGACATCGCATCAGTTGTGGCTGAAACAATCCGTTCGTACTGTCGTAAAGATTCTTCTGCCAGTTTGCGGTCATTAATGTTACGAGCCACCCAAACAACAGCATTATCAGCTAATGGTGAAATGCACGCTGTAAACCAAACCTCTCGCTCATTGATGTGTAGACTGTAGTCAAAATTGACAGTTTGCTGGGCGTCCAATACTTGTCGCACTCGAGCAAACCCAATTTCCTCTATATCTTTTTGAAAAAATTGCTCGACAATGGCGTTAAGCAGATTCGTGTCACAGGTATAAAATCCCAGAGTCTTTGTCGGTATGATTTGGATACTTTGTTTTTCATCAATGATGAGTACAATATCCGGGATTGATTCAAAGATTATACGAAATTGCTGAGTAGAACTGTGCAGCTTGCCTTCTAGCATCTTTCTCTCAGCAATTTCCCCCTTTAATTGTTCGTTAGCATGGGCTAATTCGGCTGTTCTTTGGGTAACTTGGGTTTCTAAGGTTTGATTATAATTGGCTAGTTGTGCCGCCATTTGATTAAAAGACTGAGCCAGTTGCCCCACTTCATCAGCACGTTCAATCTCTACAGGTTTATCCCATTGACCCTGAGCAATATTTTTAGCCGCAGTATTTAAGCGCAAAATTGGTTTGGTAATCCAACCAGCGATGACAATACCAACCCCAACCGACCCCACTAAAGCCACACTACACAATAGGATAGTCATGCGAGTATTGGCGTGAATCTGTTCCATGAAATCCCATTCTGGAACAACAACCACAATCAACCAATCCAAGCCATATTCATCTCGGTAAGGAATCACTCGGACAAACTGCCGCTGGTGGTTACTGATTAAACTGAGTTGCTGGGTTGTTTGCAGGGTGCGAAAGTTACCAAATTTGTGGCTGAGTTGCCGAGCAATGTCTCGCGTTCGGGCATCCTTGCTGTTTCCCGCGAGTAATCGTGTCGGTTCCCCCTTTGCTTGCTTGACATTCGGTATTTCTAAAGTGGATGTGGCAATCAAATTGCCAGAACGCTCTATGATAAACGTCTGTCCAGATGGCGAGAATTTTAGCTGATTAAGAAAGGTACTGATTCCCGATAGGGTAAAGTTAGAAACAAAAACTCCCTGCCATTTTCCAGCAGCATCGTAGATGGGAGTCAGTGCAAAAATTCCTAACGAGGGTACAAGTTTATAAACAGAAACTGGCGACCAAGTTTGTTGGCTGGCGGCTTTTCCATAGCGATACCAAGGAGTCGTGCGGTTATCGATCGGGAAGGTGTAGATGAGTTTGCGAGGATTACCTTTGGCGTCAACCAAATAGTAGTTCCGTTTACCCGGAGCTGTACTTTTTTGAGTATTAAAGAAGGGGATACCGATGGACAAATCCTCCCCAGCCAGCCTTTCGGCTTGTTTGACAAGTTCCTGACTTTGAATGCGTCCGTAGCCAATTTCTTCTCCTGATTCATTGGCAAAAAAGATAGCTTCGAGTGAGGGGTTCAGAGCCATGTGCTGCCAGAGTTGTCGTCGCAGTTGCTCAAAGTCTTTGATGTTCACCATTCCCTGCTCGACTGCGAGATGGTTGGCGGCGACAGCCGTTTGGGGAGCTTGTAGGTAGCTTGTGAGGCGATCGCTCACTCGTTCTCCCACCTGTACCATTAACTTTTGTGCCAAATCCTCAACAGCTTTCTGCCCACTGTTGAAGGAAAGATAGCCCACTAGTCCCACCGTGCCGACAATTTGCATCACGAAAGGAACAATCAGGACGGTTCGCAGGGAAACCTTTCCTGCGACTCTGGCAGCGAAGTGGTTGAGCGATGGCATGAGCAAGGGTGAGTCCTATTCAGTTTTGTGATTTCACTTTCTACATCTACCTTAAGATAGATGGAAAGTGGCTGGGGAGAGTTTAGGGCTGGTAAGCTAATCGGTATTCTCAGATGTGGCACCAATCAGGATAAACCTCTAATAGGCGAATGATTGATGTAAAAAATCACACGGAAACAAAATTGGCGACCAGGTTTGTTTTTTAGCAGCTTTGGCGCGGAGGTACCAGGGCAAGTTGCGGAA
>DATNQL010000685.1:0-2395 GCA_036704025.1 Stenomitos sp. | reverse complement strand
CGACGTGCCGCATTAAACAGCAGCAAACTCAACAGTGCCAATGCCAGGGGAGCATACCAAACTCCGGGCCAACCCGTTCCTCTCACGAAGGCATCGCGGGTGAGATCGATGTAATAGCGGGGTGGAACAACATAGGAGAGTAGCGATAGGGGAAAGGGAATATTGTTCAAAGGATAGATGAATCCAGATAGCAATAGAGCTGGCAAAAAACCAAATGCGGCTCCCTGAATAGCCGCACTTTGGTTACTCGCTCGTACACCAATTAATAGACCAAACAGAACACTACTCATTAAAAAAAGTGGAGTTCCAATTAATAAAGGGGTGGGGTCGCCGACTAACCCTAATCCCCAAATTAAGGAACCGATGAACATGAGTAATATCGTTACTCCTAAGAAAATTAAGACGTAAGCTAAAGCTTTGCCGAGTAGGAGTTCTGTTGCACTTAAGGTAGAGGTATAAACTAGTAAAATTGTACCCTGCTCTTTCTCACGAACCATTGCGATCGATGCCAGAATTGCCGGAAAGATAGCTAAAGCAATAGCAAAGACACCAGGCACAATAAAAAGAGATTCTTTACGTCCTGGATTGAACCAAAAACGGATATGAGCCACCACTTTATCGGTGCCAGAATGTAATTTAGAATTTCGTAAAAAAAAGTTGGTTGTTGCTTTAATGCTATTTTGAATCACACGAGCATTATTTCCATCACTACCATCAATGAGCACTTGAACTTCACTGGGTTTACCCGCTTTGATGCGACGAGTTAACTCTGGCGGAATAATGACGGCGGCTTTGGCTATACCCCGATCGAGGGCAATCACAGGAGACTTGCCTTGCCAGGGGACAGGATTAAACTGATTAGTCGTAAATAAACGTTCGGTGTAGGCACGGCTGAGGGGAGTATTATCAAAATCTTGAACGACAAGAGGAATATTTTTCGCTTCTAGCCGGATTGCAAAACCGAAGATAATTAACGTCATCAATGGCAATAAGAATGCCAAGGCTAAGGTGAGGCGATCGCGCCGAAATTGCGCTAGTTCTTTAATAAATTGTGTCCAAATCTTTTTCATGACCTAATTAGTAATGGGTAATTGACTATACCCAATCAGCCTTTCATAATTCCTTCTATTACCCATTACCCATTACCCATTACCCATTACCCATTACCCATTCGTTCTGCACGTTGGACAATACCAATAAAAGCATCTTCTAGAGAGAAAGGAATAGAACGTAGAGAACGAAGCTCAATTTGAGCTTCTTCGAGGAGCGATCGCATCTGAGGGATTTCTTGATGAGGCTGATCGAGAACAACATGCAGTCTGTCCCCAAAAATCGAAACTCGCCAAGGTTCAAACTGAGTTTTCAACAAATCTGATGCATTCTGCGGTTGATTTGTCAAGATTTCCAATAACTGACCCGGTTGCTCCGCTTTAATTTGTGTCGGCGAACCTTGAGCCACGATCTCACCCGCCACCATAAAACCCATACGATGACAGTGTTCCGCTTCTTCTAAATAGTGAGTTGTCACCAGTACGGCGGTACCCTGACGGGCAAAATCTTCAATTAACCGCCAGAATTGACGACGCGCGAGGGGGTCAACGCCTGAAGTCGGTTCATCTAAAAACAGAATTTCGGGTTCGTGCATCACTGAAGCACCAAAGGCAACGCGCTGCTTCCAGCCTCCTGGTAATCGTCCTGTCAGCATATTTTCCTGACCCTCAAGGCCACAAGTTGCCAGCACCCAGTCAATTTTGGGACGACGCAACCGCCGAGGCACTTGATAAACTCCGGCGTAAAATTCTAAATTTTGCAGAATGCTTAAATCATCGTAGAGCGTAAACTTCTGACTCATGTAGCCGATGCGCTGTCGTACACGAGGACTACGTAAACGCCCTCGTTCTCCCGCTAGCGAAACGTCTCCAGCACTGGGTGGTAGTAATCCACACAACATTTTAATTGTGGTGGTTTTACCAGCTCCGTTTGCGCCTAATAATCCGTAGATTTCCCCATATCGGACTTCTAAATTCACGCCTTGAACGGCCTGAAATTTGCCAAAGTGTTTTTGCAAATGGTAAGCACCAATAGCAATTTCTGAGTCTGTGATTTGCTCTAAATCTCCCACTCTCCGAGAAGCACGAGAACGAGGATAAGAAATAAATGGAGGCTCAGCGCCCTGTTGACGCAAGCGCCTGACAAACACATTTTCCAGCGTTGGCTCCACCGTTTGGATGGTGTGGAGTTCGAGTTGATATTGTTCAAGACTGCGCCTGACTTGCGCTTCACCCAACTCGGCATTTTGAACTAAGACATCCAGGCGATCGCCAAAGGTTTGGACATCGACAATTTGGCTGGCATTGGAGCCAATCACCTCCTGTACGGCTCGTTCTGAGGCTTC
>DATNQL010000684.1:0-4788 GCA_036704025.1 Stenomitos sp. | reverse complement strand
TACTACGGGCTATTAGGAATAAGCAGAAAAAAGATAAAGAACCACTATTTAGCCCTATCATCAAGCCTTCTGACAATTGGAATTTTAGTACGATCCAATATGGTCGGATTGATGAAAAAGCAGGGGAAGACAGGGGTTACATTCCTGGCGAAATTTACGCTAACTGCTTCTGGTACTACGTCAACCCTGGTGATTTGGTTATTGCACCAATGGCAGGCTCTGGTCAAGTTTGGCGAGTGTATGAAGCTCGTCAAGAGTGGATGGGTCAGCACGTTTATGATTTTAATTTAAAAATGTTCGATCTGACTCCACGCGGGAAGTATAAACATTTAATAAGCCAACATGATTTAAGAGAAAGCTTTCCAGTTGCCAATCCTAATTACATTGTCATGGACATTCCCTACTATGGGATGGTTAACCAACAGTATTCTGACAAGCCTGAAGATTTGGCTAACATGGCTTTAGAAGATTGGCAGGTAGCAATTGCTGCGATCGCTAAAAATTGTGCTTTGGCACAAAAGACAGGAACCCTTTGCACTATTATATCTCCCAACTATCGGGACGTAGCCAATGGTTTGATTGTAATGGTTACAGATACAATCCGCTATTTGTGGGAGTCTGCTGGCTATATTCTCTACGATAAAGCTTACTCAAGTCGCAGAATTCAGCAACATCAAACTCCTCAGATGGCACGAATGAACAATCATGCTAAAGCTAATCGAATTATGCTAACTGACATTACAGAAATTTTGACATTTCGGAGGGTCTAAAGCCAATTACTGATCGCACGACTCACCAAGCAACTGTTTGTAGGTTTTCTATTTCCTTAAAATGGGCATCGCGTGTAACCAATATTAACGTATGTTGCAGAGCAACTGCTGCAATCCAAATATCGTTTTCAGGTAACGGACGACCTTTAAGACGTAACTGGTGTTTAACCTCGCCGTAATGACGAGCAGTTTGTGCATCACATTCGAGTACAGTACTGTTAGCGACAAATTCGTCAATACGTTCTAAATTCTCTTTCGAGCGTCCTGATTTTCTGGCACCGTAACATAACTCGCCCACCGCAATACTGGGAATAAAAACTTCATCCGCTTGTGCAAGTCTATTTTTGACGGCTGCCTCATCTGCAAACAGAGCAATGACGATGTTCGTGTCCAACAAGTATCTACCACTCATCAGTATCAACCTGCTCACAATCCTGTTCTATTGCTTCGCGCATCAACTGAATATCATCGGGTGGTATTGCACCTGCAAAACGTAGCAGTTGCCAACCTGGAACGCCTTGAATGGTTGAACCTGCTAAAGCACGGGCAAATTCTAGCACTTGCCATTGCAAGTCTTGGGGCATAACTTTTAGTTGTTCAATTACCTGCTCAAGGATAGATATATCCATCTTGCTCTCCTGCCCAGCATCATAGACTTATTCTAGTCGGGCTAGGGGTATCTAAAGAGAAAGCGTTCGCACACTCAACCCCTTCCGTAGCGCATAGCATCCTTAACTCGAACCTCAATCAGCAACTGAAGTTTCTTATTTGTTAAGGCTTAACTGCTGTACTTTTGAACCAATGCCATTGTCCTTTTGACCAATCCAGCTCGTTTGCGAGTTCGCAACCGCACCTTAGCATCCGCTACTACTTCCTCTTTCAACTCCGGTTTGGACTGCAACAAGACTATTGCTGCTTCAATAAACGTTTCTGGCGTAATCTCCTCCGATTCACACAGTCGCAGTAAATCAGCCCTAATTCCTTGCTCTAAGTGAACAGCCAACCGCTTCCCCACCTGTGGCAGGTTGTCTAACTCCGCCTGTAATCGCTGTAACTCTTGAGGCTCACCATTAGTTTGGGCAGAGTCATCAGCATCACTAATTTCACTTTTGTCAGCAGCTTCCTCCTCCACCTCTAGAGAACGCTTGAGCGAGAGTGAGGTATCGCGGGGAGTTACCTTAGGGCGCGACTTGGATGTAATCAGCGAACGAATATCAGGATTTGTCATGCCTACCGTCCAACGAATAAATCTTGTCTACTAAAACCTCAATGGGATAAGCCAAATCCTCTTGCCCCATTTCGTGCAGCGTCAGTCCTCGGTTAATGGCTTGCTTGAACTTCTCCGACTCGCGAATCGAGGGCAGCACCAAATCCCTTTCAAACCATTGCGTAGTAATTTGCTTCATCGACTCAATATTGCTCTCACTCTCCGTCGTGCGGCGCAACCCCACCCAGCGATCGCGAAACGGAACTACACCCAAAACCCTCCCCCCAAACGTCTCATCCTCTTCCTTGAGTTCGTTAATCAACTCCAGAGTGCGAATCAACGACTGTAAGCCTTTTACCGACGCTTCAACCGGAATCATCAACCCATCAGACGCACCAATAACTGTCAGGGAAATTTGCGATCGCTGCGGGGGTGCATCGATCAGGCAATAGTTAAAGAGTTTGGCTACACTTTTGAGCCGTCGCCCCAGTGTCAAAGCACCCGTGCCGCTACCTGCCAGGTAATCTTGCACCGTGTCCAGAGCGTCATCAGAGGGAATCAAAAACAGATTGTCGTACCTCGTCTCGTAAATCCCATCCTTAGTATCGACCTGCTTTTTGAGAACTTCGAGCAAAGTGGGACTGTCGGGTTCCACAGTGAAACCCAGGAAAGTCGTCAGGCTACTCTGAGGGTCGGCATCGATCGCCAAAACCGTATGTCCCTTCGCGGCGATAAGACGAGCCACGAACAAAACCATTGTCGTCTTCCCCTGACCTCCAGCCAAGGATATGGAGCTGACTGTCTGCATCGTTGAACATGTGACGCGGTGAGCGTCGGCAGATATTCAGTAAGTATATATTGAAGAATTTACTTTTTGCAAATATGCAATACTGAACAAATGCAAATTTTTTAAAATGACTAATTGTAAAACTGCACTTTTGAAAAAATGCAGTTTGCCAGACCGACCGCGCAGACGGTCAACTCTTGGTACAGTGATGGAGAACGATAGAGCTGACAACGGGTATAGCGATTTGGTATCACAGGGGAATGCCTGTAGTTCCTATCTGGTGAATCTCAATGCGCGACCCCTTCATGAAAATTTAGCTAGACTTGCTGGAAGGGAAAAGGTAAGGTGGCAGCAGCGACTAACATATGGCGAAACCTGATAACCAACTAGAAACCTTTCATGCCACAAATCGCCAACAATGGCGGGAATGGTTGGAGAAAAACCATCACACCTCTTTGGGTGTATGGCTCATCTACTACAAAGTAAAAAGTGGTAAGCCCAGCATTCGATATGGCGAAGCGGTAAAAGAAGCCTTATGCTTTGGTTGGATTGACAGTAAAGTCAAATCCTTAGATTCAGAACGTTATATGCAAATATTTACACCCCGAAAATCGAAAAGCGTCTGGTCAAAATTAAATAAACAATATATTGAAGAACTCATAGAACAAGGGTTGATGACCCCATCAGGTCTTGAAAAAATTGAAGCGGCAAAACAAGACGGTTCGTGGAACACGTTAGATGCGATAGAAGAGTTAATAATTCCGGCAGACTTCAAGCAAGCATTAGAATCCAACGAAACGGCTAATAGGTATTTTGAGGCATTTAGTAACTCATCCAAAAAGAACATACTCTTTTGGATTGAAAGTGCTAAACGTCCCGATACAAGGTTGAGGAGAATTGAGCAAACTATAAGTTCAGCAGTGCACAACAAAAATCCCTTGGCACAAGGTTGATACACATAAGCTCATTAATAAAAAAGCCCAGTTGCTAATGAGCAACCGGACTCAAGAGTTAGATTAATGATGATTACCGTCCCGAATTTAGGCTCAATAAGAAGTACGGGAAACTGAAAAACTTCCGGTTCGGTAAACTCGATAAAAATCTTGATTTCCTAAGGAGCTGTAGTCATAAAGCTCTTGTTGCCGCTTCCTGGCAATTGAGCTTATTCGACAACAGCCGAACTGACTTAATTGTCAGAAGCACTCCTCGATTCGGGAAGCTTTGGAATCGGAGTTGAGGGTAGAACTTCCACTGTTTGAGGGGCGATTGCGCGAAGCGCACCAGCAAAGCTGATCGCTTCTGTTACCTCGTTACCCTCTACCTCATTGATTGATTCATCAGAAACAATTCCTATCAAAAATCTCGCCGAACTATCCATTGGCTGAACGTGGAGATAAACAGCGACGGATTGGATTTGCGAGTGTCCTAAGGTGTGCTGCACCAAATGTAGGGGCGCTCCTCGCTCCAAAGCATGACTAGCGTGGGCGTGTCTCAACCAATGCGGGCTGACTGGCGCATCAATCCCGGCTTTTTGAGCCGCCGCTTTGACAATTCGCATCACCATCGAGCGGCTTAAATGTCCCCCTTTTTTGCGCGAGGCAAACACGGGGTCACTAGCACTCGCTGTCCCTCTTAAACGTTCCACCGCCATCCATACGGGAGTCGGGAGTCCAAGGTAGCGAGTTTTCCCGCCTTTTCCCCGCACCACCAGTTGTCCCCCGCCCTGTTTGGCAACCAAATCGCGCCATTTCAAGCCGCAAATCTCGGAAACTCTCAACCCCGTTGTATACGCCAACAGCAGCAAAACTTTGTTGCGATCGCTATTGGCATTCTCGATTAACCGCACAACGTCCTGCTGGGTGAGTAACCGTTCGGCTAAGCAATTGCGAACTTGAGGAGGCTTTAGCTTCAAAGCCACGTTAACGGGGCAATAACCCGCTTCGTGAGCAAAGCGAAACAAAGACTTCAACGTATTGACAATCCGAGCCAAGGTTGCAGACGCTAAGCTCCCCCGACTGTTAACA
>DATNQL010000683.1:0-16076 GCA_036704025.1 Stenomitos sp. | reverse complement strand
TAATGGATCACTCAAAATAATCGACTCGGTTTACTCTTAAATTCATTGATCATAATTGATTGAACTAGAAATTACAGTATTTTTACCGAACCTAAGATGAAACTTGAGGATATAAACCTAACTGTATAGCGAGCTGACGGGCAACATGGATTAAAAACTTGGCAGCATCTTGGTTATCTTCATGTGCCATAACAGTTGCCACTTGTACCATGATCTGTACTAAACCTGCATCAATTAATTCAGATTGAGCATCCAAAACTTCTGGTTCTTGACCATTGGGACAACTCAGTAGCTGATCGATTAGATTGAGATATTGTTCTTGGCGTTGTTCTGTCATGGCTGTTTTTCTATCAGGTTTCTCATAATAGGGTATAGCACCTGAGTTGAATTAACTTTATTCAGTTAATTAAGCATGTACTCAAAGCATCCCAACTTAGTTGGATCAGGATTTCAAAAATGTTTTGGGGTAGAGGGACTAGTATTTTTAATACCCAGTTGTATTCATCGGTAGCACATTCATTTCTCCACGTCCTTGCGTCAGTCTTAACGGCTATGTTAGAACGCAACTGCGTAGAAGTAGGGGATATGAGGATTGCTCACAGAGGGGATGGGTTGCTTTTTCCTCAGGAAATGGGTTTAAGTTTATTTTTAATAGATTATTTCAGTCTCCATTTTTTTCTGAAACCTGTAATTTATTTAAGCGATTGTGATTTTTTATTCGGCTATTGTTGTGGCACAATTGGGAGCGAAATCAAGAACTGAGTTCCCTGATCGCGTTGCGAAATACACTTCAATTGACCGTGATGTTTTTCGATTACAATATGATGGGCAATGGACAACCCCAAACCTGTACCCTTGCCCACTGGTTTCGTTGTAAAGAAGGGTTCAAACAACCGTTTTTGTACTTCTTCTGGAATACCGCAACCGTTATCAGCAATAGAAATAAGGACAGAGTCAGCAGACGTTTGTTCTGTTGTAATCGTGATGATGCGTGGTGACTGTTGATGTTCTAGGGCATCAATGGCATTACTCAAAAGGTTCATAAACACCTGATTGAGTTGGCTGGCATAGCACGCGACTAAGGGCAGGTTGCCATACTCTTTAATCACGCTAATCTTAGGCTGTCCAGATTTTCCTCTCAGTCGGTTGTGTAGAATCAGTAAGGTACTGTCAATCCCCTCATGAATGTTCACCGGATTCATTCCTGCCTCATCCAGCCTGGAAAAGTTTTGCAGAGATAGAACAATATCGCGAATACGGTTCGTCCCTAACTTCATTGAATCCAGGATTTTGGGCAAATCTTCGATCAAGAAATCCAAGTCGTTGTCTTCAGCGGAAGCTTGAATCTCCGGTATAGGATTAGGGTAATGCTGCCGATATAAACGTAATGTGTGTATCAGGCTGTGAATATATTCACTAGCGTGGCTTAGATTACCGTGGATGAAATTAACAGGGTTGTTAATTTCGTGAGCCACACCCGCCACCATTTGTCCCATACTGGATAATTTTTCACTTTGAACCAGTTGAGATTGAGTGAGTTTGAGATTTTGTAAGATGATTTCGAGCTTTTCAGCTTGTTGCCGAGATTTGGCTTCGGATTGTCGCAGTGCTTCCTCTGCTTTTTTTCGCTCAGTTATATTAAATCGAATAGCTAAGTATTGATAGGGTTTTCCATTGGCATCTAAAAAAGGGACGATGGTTGTATCAACCCAATATTGGGTTCCATCTTTGGCTTTATTCCTAATTTCGCCTTTCCAGACTTTACCCGCTCGAATAGTAGACCAAAACTGCTTAAAAAACTCTTGAGAATGATATTCTGAATTGATGATACGGTGGTCTTTCCCAATCAGTTCTTCACGGCTGTATTGGGATATTTCACAAAATGTATCATTAACATAACGGATAATTCCTCTAGAGTCCGTGATGGCTACGATCGCAGCTTCATCCAACGCGAATTTGAGTTTTGAGAGTTCTTTTAGGCTTTCGCGCAACTTTTCGTCGATATAACTACACTCCGCGATCGCAAGTCCATAGGCTGATAGGGATTTATCGTCTATTTTTTCCCCAATCAGCTCTGCTGTCATCAGGTTACCCTCACTATAGTAGTGATCATATAGATGGTACTCGTTCTGATACTCCATACTACTGCTTTCTCCAGTTGCCATTTGCTAATACGCCTTATAGCCTTAGCCTAACTTGTCCCTTCAAAGGCAACTAGGCATCATTTTTTTGCCAATCATGGGGGATTTTCACAAGCTTAAATCTCTAATGACTGGCACTCCCCAGAAAATTTTCTGGGTTTTTCAAAAAGTCTTAAAGTTTATTTTAATCCCAAAAAAAAATTCTCTCGCAAAAAATTTAACATGCCTTTAGATTTTTTTTATTTAGTAAAAATAACTACAAAAATTATGATTTATTCCATGAAATAAAAAATCTTCAAGTTAATCAACTCGTGCAACGTGGCAGAAATAACCCACCCCTTAAAAAGGGGGATTTAGGGGGATCGGGTTGTACCTCACCTGAGAGAGAATCGCTATATACAGTTCATTAAATATTACAATATTAAAAATTTTTCGCGGTATGGTTAATCGGATCGAACTCAAACCGTTTTTTATGGTGAGTTTCGCCATAAATATTAAACGTTACAGTTGGCTCATCCCCTAAGGCTTCCACAGAATGAATGGCATCCGGAGTGAAACTAATAATATCCCCTGGCAATAAATTTATCTCTCCCACCAATTCAATTTTATTGTGAAATGCTAAGTCATCGACTCGCTTCCAAAATCTATTTTTTTCTTGTCCTTTTAACACCGCCACTATGCCCCAGGTTCCATGATTATGAATCGTCGATACGATTCCCGGTGAGAATGTTACAGTCTGCACCGTAATCGGAAAACCCAACTCATCATAGAGCATGAGAACCGATATACCCGTTTTAGGGCAAGGCTCCTGATATCGATTTTGTACCCAGTAAGAATTTGTGATTAACTGCCGCACCAGCAGACGTATTTCCGGTAAGCAACTGGACTCATCGTCAGCCTGATTGAGAACATCTTCAACCTCAGTTAAAAAGCGATACAGTCGATAATTTTCCCTTAATAATTTCCATTCACTCACAGAGGGACAAGCTTGGCATTGCCCATCTCCAGTTAACATCCAATCTCTACTTTTCATCGTGTACTGGTGATAATCCCACGCCAATTGTTCGGCTGTTGGCGTGGGAGAGATTAAAACATGGAGAGAATGTACAGCAACGTAAACAAAATAATCCAGATAATGTCTACGAAGTGCCAGTAAATTTCTGCCATTTCTACACCCGTATGTTTGGTGCCCGAATAGTGACTATCTTGGCGTGATCGCCACAATACGCCTAAGATGAGTAACAGTCCAACAAAAACGTGTAATCCATGAAATCCTGTCATTAGATAAAAACAATTGGAAAACACATTAGTCGCTAGACCATAACCCAGAGTTTTATACTCATAAACCTGTCCAGCTAAGAAAATGGCTCCCATCAGAGCGGTAACAATATACCAAAGCCGTAATCCAGAAACATCATTCTTTTTGATAGCTGAATCACCCTTATGAATGACAAAGCTACTAGAAACTAGAATAATAGTGTTGATAGTCGGCACTAATAGCTCGACTTCTGTACCTTCGGGAGGCCAAGTTTCTGCCCCCCCTCTTAAGAGCAAATAAGTTGCAAAAAATCCCCCAAACATTAAGGATTCAGAAATCAGAAACGTCAACAATCCAAAAACCCTTAAATCTGGGTGTTCTTCATGATGAGCTTCACTCACGGCTGGAGGAACAGAGGTGTTGAGAATATTATCGGGTGTATCAATTGTTGAACCTTGCATAACACTCCAAATCTCAGTGATTAGTCATTGCTGATTAGTCATTAGTGATGGATCGTAGTTAATAGGCAATAGGCGGTAATTTTACCCATTACCTATTACCCATTACCCATTACCCATTCTTAGGCGTAACTATCGGTTCGCCCATCTCACCACCTGGATTCATTTCAGCATTGCCACCGTTCATGCCATACTCATAAGGCCCACAAGTCAAAACAGGCAAAACTTCCCAGTTTTCGATCGCAGGGGGTGAACTGGTTGTCCATTCCAGGGTGAGAGCATTCCAAGGGTTATCTTCGGCTTTCGCACCCTTCATCCAACTCCACACCATATTGATGGCGAAGGGAATCACCGATATCGCCAACAAAAACGCCCCATAGGTACAAATCTGGTTGATGAATGTAAATTGGGGGTCATACATGGCTACCCGCCGAGGCATTCCTTTTAAACCCAACTCATGCATGGGTAAGAAAGTGAGATTGGTGCCGATGAAGGTGAGGATAAAGTGAATCCGTCCCAAGGTTTCGCTGTACATCCGCCCTGTTATTTTGGGGAACCAGTGATAAATCCCGGCATAAATGCCAAATACGGAACCCCCAAACAGGACGTAGTGGAAGTGGGCAACCACATAATAAGTATCGTGGACGTGAACATCAAAGGGAGCCGTTCCCAAGGTAACGCCGCTCAATCCACCCAGAACGAACATCGACAACAAACCAATCGCGAAGAGCATCGCACTGGTGAAGCGGATTTTGCCACCCCACAAGGTAGCCACCCAACTAAAAATCTTGACGCCTGTGGGAACTGCCACAATCAGGGTGGAAATAGTGAAGAACATCCGCATCCAGGGGGGGGTACCACTGGTAAACATGTGGTGTACCCAGACGAACAAACCCACAACGCAGATGGCTAAACTCGAATAGGCGATCGCTTGGTAACCAAAAATCGGTTTGCGGGCGTGTACTGGAATCACCTCCGACATAACGCCGAAGATGGGCAGAATCATCAGGTAAACTGCCGGGTGGGAATAGAACCAGAATAAGTGCTGGTAGATGACGACGTTACCCCCGGCATCGGGCTTAAAGAATGAAGTGCCAAAGTTAATATCAAATAGCAGCAGCACCAATCCGGCGGCTAAAACCGGGGTTGACACCAGTGCCAAGATGGAGGTTGCCATAATTGCCCAGCAGAATAAGGGAAGCTGACTCCACTTCATGCTGGGAATCTTCATCTTCAGGATGGTGACGATAAAGTTCAGCGAACCCAAAATTGAGGAGGTTCCCACAAAAACGATGCTGAGAATCCACATCGACTGAGCCGTACTCGCTGTAATTACGCTCAAAGGGGGATAGGACGTCCAACCAGCTTGTGCGCCGCCGAAGAAGAAACTACCGATAATCAGTGCTCCGGCGGGTGGGTTCAACCAAAATGCGATCGCATTGAGTTTAGGAAACGCCATATCTCTAGCACCAATCATCAAGGGCACTAGAAAGTTGCCAAATCCCCCAATCGCAGCCGGGACTATCCACAGGAAGATCATGATCGTCCCGTGATTGGTCATGAAAGCATTATATAGATTGGGATCGAGAACGTCGGGGTCAGGGGTATACAGTTCAGTCCGCATGGCAACCGCCATGAGTCCGCCGATTAGATAGAAGATAAATGATGTGACCAGGTATTGGATGCCAATGACCTTATGGTCAATGTTGAAGGTGAAGTAGTCGTACCATTTCCACGCTTTGGGATGTGCGCTGTGGGAACTATCCTTCTTTTCGGGTGGAGTGTCTAGGGGTAGTTGTGCTTGTGCCATAACAAACTCTTTTGTCAATCAGTAATCAGGAAAGGGGTCTTGTCATAGACCTTTCCTATTAGTGAGCTCTTGGGAGTTGAGCGAGAGTGTCTGAATTAATCCCCATTTCATCGGCATAGGGAGCCAGAAACTCTGAGGTGGGTAGATCAGCCGGATTAACCGCAACGGCTTGATTGACCTGTTTGGCTTGAGCTACGCGGTTTTCCTCTAGCCAGTGATCGTAATCTTCTGGTGTATGGACAATCACTTGCGATCGCATGGCACCGTGATAACCCCCGCACAGTTCAGCACAAACCACTGGATATTCCCCTGTCTTAGTGGCAACGAAGCGTAATTCGGTGGGTTGACCGGGAATCGCGTCCTGTTTGAGGCGGAACTGAGGCACCCAGAAGGAATGAATCACATCGGTAGCCGAGATATTCAGTTGTACGTCTTTCCCCACCGGAACGTGCAATTCTCCAGAGGTAACACCCGTATCGGGATAGGTAAAAATCCAAGCAAATTGCATCCCGGAAACATTCACCACCAAATCTGCCGGTTTGCTTCTTTCTTGCGGAGTTGCGCCAAAACCATATTTGGCGTCGCTGGGTGTTGCGGCTGTTTCTGTTGTCATGCCTTCGGAGTCAGCCATCATCGGAGCCGCCATTGCACTCCCTAGCCTGTTCGCCACGGGCGAGTGGGAATGAGTATGAGCCATCATGTTGTGACCCACACCCGCTGGTGCAAAGCCACCCATATCTCGGAAAACCTCAACACTGTAGACCCCCAATCCGATCACAATGATCGCGGGAATCGCCGTCCAAAAAACTTCTAAGGCAAAGTTTTCACTAATCGGCACGCCATCGGTATCATCCCCCGAACGCCGACGATACTTAATCGCAAAAAATAAGATGGCTCCCTCGACGACCAAAAACAGGGCAGTACCGATGGTAACCATCACGTTAAAAAATCCATCTACTAGAGGCGCTTGCTCGGACGCCTGCTCTGGGAGTAGACCGTGGTTTTGACCCACCCAAAGACTGATCAGCGTGACGATGACGCCAATCACCAGGGTGATGATTGAAGCTGGAATTTGTTTCATGCTTATCTCCTTGCGAGGAGCCGCCTCGCCTTTGCCTGCCTAGATGAGTCGCCTGTTTCAATACTTGCAGGTTGGAAACCAGGCCATTGCTAATCCTAATTATTTCTTAGGATGGTTGCGGTAAACGTTTCTAATGTAGTATATACTCACCCTTTACATAATTGTCGTTGACCCATCTTCGGTTTGCCAATAGACATAGAGCAATAAAACCACCAGCTTTTCCGCCTGCTTGGCTCCCTTTTTTTCCAGCTTCACTGCATGGAGTGGTTTGGCACGCCATCTGGGATACCGTCCGGAGAGCCATCGCACTTGACTCTCTCTTCGGTTCCTGAAAGCACATCCAGTTGACAAACGGCAGTATGTCTTGAACCCAGTAACAAAAACCTTAATTGAGTTCGTAAGCGGAGTGAGTATAACAGTTCTTTGGACAAATTCTGGAACAAGCTTGACAACCAATACAGTTTTCTCGGTTGAGGATCGTCATAACTTTGCGTTCAATTTCCTCATCGTCTTCATCCTCTACAAATTCACCTTCTTCATTGAGTGCTTTTAATTCCAGCACATTACGACCACATACTTTGTAGCATCTGCCACAGCCGATGCACTTGTCTTTGTTAATAGCCTGAGCGAATTGAGGAGTCCAATTTTTCCCACCAAACGTTACTCCAGTGAGCTGAGTCATGATTTAATCTCCTTGAAATTATGCTACAACTGTCTTTCAAAAATACTAATCTGATTTCTAAACCATTTCTGTTAAAATCCATTCTTTATTTAATGAATAAATGATGCGTTTTTTCAAAAAAATATTCATTCCTGATCGAGATGATGATGGCTCAACTTTGGAAACAGTTGCTAATTATTATCTGCAATTTATGAGCGGGACAGACGCCTCTACTTCCTCAACCCTCAGTCGGCTCAAACGCTGCCATACCGGAGATCAAAGATAAGCGTATCTTTGCTTTAAGATTGATGAGGATCAAAACTCTCGATGAATTCAGGGTAATTAATGATGTGAATATTCCTAGAATAATTCTGACTGATGATAATTCCTTTCAATAAAAATAAATGAGAAATAAAAAAATATTTGAAAATTTTTATTTAGTATTTCAAGATACAAAATATTTTCCGTACCGACCCAATGAGTCTCCTTGCTTAATTCACGTAAGGATTCTCGCCTCTCTTGGGAACTTTTGGTTGCCCCATCTTCAGGTAGCTGCTTGCCGACCTAGCCTGAACTATGAGCAACAGCCAATATCAGTCCTCTATTCCTAGCAGAATCAAAATTAAAACTGTAAAAAGCATAACTAAATCAATTTGGCAAAATGCTCACGGCGAACAAAATACTAAGAACATTAAGGAAATATTTAAAGATATGATTTAGCTCAATCTGAACACAAGTGTATAGAAACGTTACTTATACTGATTTTCAATTGCTCAGAAGAGCAATTTTATAAAGGATTTGAAACCCAAGCCCTAATAAGGCTAGATGACAGGGTAATCGGACTTGGGTATTTGCCAGAAGTTTGGGGTGCTGAATCGTCACTTAATAATGACAGGTACTTAAGACTTGGGCTGGCCTTCTCAACCTTGAAGTAACAGCGAAAAGTTATGCCTTATACAATTACGACACGTTGTGTGGGATGTGATAGCTGCCGCCCTCACTGTCCTACTGGTGCAATCCAAATCGAGAGCGAACAATACTGGATCGATCCAAGTCTTTGTAATAGCTGCGCGGGTTATTACCCAGAACCGCAGTGTGCCGTCTTGTGCCCGACTAGCTCTGCTGTTCCCTTACAGGCTAAAAAAGGTAGATGCAAAGTCGATACCAGAACAGCCACCAGTCCTGACTTGTTTGCCAATAGTAAAAGTAACCCTTTTGCCTCCGCCATTGTGATTTGGGAACTGTGCAATCTTCTGGCGCAACGACAATCACTCCCTTGGGAAGTCGATACAACAGGGAAACTCAGTTATCGGCGACAAGTCAGCAAAGGTCGAGGAGCGATCACGTTCCGGCTCACAGACATGGTAGAGTCAGAGCCGCCCATCGCTCTACAAGGGGAGACCGCCTTATCGGCCATTGATGGATTCGATATTAGAGCCGCTTGTCTGCATCTGATTTATGCTGCTCATGCAACCGCGATCGACAAGCCTTGGGAGCAGGAATTTGTGATTAGCGATCGCCAAATCGAAGAATATTTAGGCTTAGAGAAACGCAAAGACCTCAGCAAACTTGCGAAGCTCACACTGATTAAAAACCTGGCACAACAACCTTGCAAAATCATAACTAGCATTGATTGGCCTCAGCAGGGCAGAGTGAAAGGATTTACGGTTGAGGAAAGTCGCTTGTGGCATTTGGTCGGCATTCAACACCACTTCCAAGAAGATCATTTGGGGTGCAAACATCTCGTTGGACTCACGTTTAGAGTCAAAGCCGGCACCTGGGCCAAGTATTTTTTAAACAAGCAAGGCTGTCGGGAGCGAAGCTCTTTCTACCAGTACGGCAGCCTACCGAAATCTTTGTTAAGCGCTGTCATGAGCATCTGGCAGCAACATGAAGGAGCCGCTCGCATGATGCTATGGTTACTCTTTAAAACCAAAATGGGACGAGAACAACGCATCACCATCCCAACTTTAATGCGTGTTGCTTACGGTGAGGAAAAAGTTACCGTTGCAGCTTCGTATCGGGAAGAACGGAAGCGGTTGCTGCGGACATTTGAAAGTGACCTAGAAGTACTCAGCCATTATGGACTCAAACCCTTATTCGACCCTATTACCTATCCAACCGATATTCAGCCTTTGTGGGCTAAATTAGTCGATCTTCCAGATGATGCAGAAGCAGCACTAGAATTCTGGACAAAAGATGGTAGTAATGACACGCGCTTGACAGATGCTGGCCCTCGTGGAAAGTGGAATCGATTAATGAATGCCCGCATTTTGTGGTTTGAACTCCCACCCGAATGGGAACCACAATCCACGGAAGTGAAAAAAAAGAAGCAGCGAACTAGCCATAGAAGAATCAAGTCAAAACTTCAGCCAGTCCTCTCTCGTGAAGAGATTATGTCAGCCAGAAAGAATCTCCGCCTGAGTCAGAGAGAATTGGCGAAGATGACCGGTAAAAGCCAGAGCTGGATTCGGGATATTGAAAAGGGTCGCTTTCGAGCGAATTCGGCAGACCAAATGTTGTTGCGAAAAGTGTTAGGTTTAGCGTAATTGAGTACAGTGCGGCCTGATTAGTCAAGAGAAATATCAAAGAAAGCCTAGATAACTTTTATGCTATCTAGACTCTCAGTTTATTCACTAGCTATTGTACTTGTACTCAGCAATTTCGTATTGCACTGTTATGTCATTAACTACCCAGAAGATAGTCAAGCTAAAGCTTCTAATTTGGGCTTTTGAATGGCTTAGTCAATCGCCTTCTTTACTTTGTCCTTGACATCTTCTTTAGCATGACTAGCTTCAGCTTGAGTTTGCTTCGCTTTGCCTTCGGCTCTATCTTCAGGATCGCCAGTTATATTACCCAATGCTTCTTGAGCTTTGCCTTCAATATTTTTGGCTGTGGCTTTTGCTCTATCTTCTGTACTCATAACTTTGTTTTCCTCTTTTTTCAAAACATTATTCTGAAGAGAACTGGAAAGATTTTCACAAGTTTCTTCTATTTGTATCCAATTTATCTAAAAATATTTACCTGTTCGTCAGTCTATAGAGGTATTAGCTTAGTGTTCACTTTCTACCTAAAGCCTCGTTTTAGGTAAGTCATCTGGTGTCCGACCAAAAAACACTAAGAATTGAAGAGTTTGGACTAAGGACTTTAGTTTTGTTGTCAGGGGCAATAAAGTAGCTAAATATTCCTAAAGACGGATGAAAAATAATAATTACGGTATTGAGTTGGAATAAAAATGAATAAGCTGTGACGCATTTAAGAAAGCCTATTGCCACACCCCACACCCTTTATGACAATTTCGCTATGGCAATTTAGCTGCACATCAGCTTACTACTAGATTGAACAATGAAGCGTGACTGAAATTCCTAGGTTCCCATTTTCGCTTACCGATTAGCCAAAAACCCATTGAAAGCAAGCAAAGCAAAGGGGGAAGTCGTCACGCTTTGAGGATGATTCAAGTTAAACTCGTTTAATCAAGATAGCCCATCAAGTCTTGTTCACCATCAATGTAATTGGAAGCAATGGGGCGGTTCATCATAATCATTTGGGCTTCACTAAATTTAAACAAACTGGCCGCTATTGGGCGTTCCCCAGAGATAGAGATGGTTTCCAATACTTTAATATTGCTGGCAACAATGGGGCGGTCTTCTACGGAAGAAATGGTGCCAAGCACCTGAATATTAGCAGAGTCAATGGGACGATTCCCAGGTAGGGGAGACACAGAACTCTTAACCGTTTCTTCTGGGGTAGCCGTGCTATTGCTCATCATCAAATTCCTGTAATTTTCTAAGTGAGTTTGTCACTGAGTAGGAGAATCACCCGTTTTCGGTGCTGACTGGCTGCTCCTACTGTCATTTTTAGGAATATTATAAACTGATAACTATCTTAAGGAAGACGCTTAAAACCCTATATTTATATAAATTTTTGTAAACATAGATCCTCTTCTACTATTGTCATTGATAAGATGGTTGGTTTATACCCGATTAATGGGTACAATGCACAGGCGATTTCATGGGTGCAATTGGCTAGTCTGATAATCTGACTGAGCTATGTATCCCTACTCTCACCGGGCATTAAGGTGCAGTTTCTCCATCACGAATGATGGGGTAAGGGCGGGTTTAAACAGGCCATTTCCGGTCGGATAACCGAGATGATTCCTCAACCCGCCCCTACAAATATTCATCTACAAATTCTTAAAACACTCTTTATCCTTATTTATTCAGGGGTTGAGAGCCTGGAGGGCATTCAACTGGGCTTGATTCATTGTCAGTGAACTTTGGCATGGATGGAGGAGTGATAGAGGGAATCGTCGTTTCACAAACTCCTGAGACAGTGAAACTCTCCTGACCTTTTTTAGTAGTAAAAACAACGCCCGTGTAACTCTTCAACATTCCATCTTTCGCTTGAGCCGTAAT
Source organism: Stenomitos sp. (assembly GCA_036704025.1). Classification (GTDB taxonomy): domain Bacteria; phylum Cyanobacteriota; class Cyanobacteriia; order Cyanobacteriales; family Coleofasciculaceae; genus Allocoleopsis. The sequence goes on along the minus strand of DATNQL010000683.1, from coordinate 4,252 downwards.
CATCACACTTTTGTTACCCACCTGAGGCATAATCTGATAGCGATAATTGTCAGTTTCGGGTCGAATACCAACCCTTAAGTCTGCAATCGATTGGCTAAAAGTCTCTTTTTCTAGGTAGTAGGCTTGCTGTGCTCTCACCATAGCACCAACGTTATTCTTCGCTTCTGCTTCTCTAGCTTTGTTGGCTTGGTTGAGAAGACTGGGCAAAGCGATCGCACCAATAATTCCCAAGATTACGATCAGACCAAAACAACCACAACCCAAGCCTCCAATAATCCAAAGAATAGTGGGAAATGAACTTTTTGATTCGGCTTGTCCAGATGGGGTTTCAAAGTCTGAGGATTCTGTCATAAGGGTGACCTATTCAGTACGTTTGTCTTACAGTAATGTTGCTATTCGGTTTAGCTCAAGCTTAAAGCTTGACCAACCTTGATTGGCTAGGTTTTTAGATTCAAAAACTGTTTAAAAAAAATCAAGATACCAAGACCCTATGCCAGAATTTTGAGTATCGTCTGAAGCTTTTGATTTTAAGATAATTTTGGCATGATTCACCCAATGAAGTCGAGGTTCCTTAGCATAGTAGATAGAGGCAGCAACAATCTTCACTTCTATGTCGCACTTTCAACTCCAAGCCCCCTTTCAACCCACGGGTGATCAGCCCCACGCGATCGCACAACTCACCTCCTACCTCCAAGGAAATCATCGCTACCAAACCCTACTCGGTGCAACCGGCACCGGTAAAACCTTCTCGGTTGCGGCTGTAATTGAGAAAATCGGCAAACCGACTCTCGTTCTCGCCCACAACAAAACCCTGGCGGCACAGTTATGTAATGAATTGCGCGAGTTTTTTCCCCATAATGCCGTTGAGTACTTCGTTTCCTACTACGACTACTACCAGCCCGAAGCCTATATCCCCGTCACTGACACTTATATAGAGAAGAGTGCAGCGATTAATGATGAAATTGATATGCTCAGGCACTCGGCAACGCGATCGCTGTTTGAGCGTCAGGATGTAATTGTAGTCGCCTCAATTAGCTGTATCTATGGCTTGGGAATGCCTTCAGAATACCTGAAGGCGGCGATTCCCTTAGGAGTAGGCAAGGAAATTGACCAACGCCAGTTATTGCGAGACTTAGCTTCGGTGCAGTATTCGCGCAATGACATCGAGATGGGACGGGGACGGTTTAGGGTGAAGGGCGATGTCGTGGAAATTGGCCCAGCCTATGAAGACCGAATTATTCGGGTAGAATTCTTTGGCGATGAAATTGATGCGATTCGCTATCTTGACCCTGTAACGGGTGAGATTTTACAAAGTCTAAATGCCTTGAATATCTACCCCGCACGTCACTTTGTCACTCCAGATGACACGCTAGAGGAGGCTTGTGACGCCATTGAGGAAGAACTGCGGGGGCGTTTGGTGCAATTACAGGATGCAGGGAAATTACTGGAAGCTCAGCGGTTAGAGCAACGTACTCGTTATGACTTGGAACTGTTGCGGGAAGTCGGTTACTGCAACGGCGTCGAAAACTATTCTCGTCACTTAGCGGGACGCTATGCCGGGGAACCGCCGGAGTGTTTGATTGATTACTTCCCGAAAGATTGGCTATTAGTCATCGATGAATCTCACGTTACGGTACCGCAAATTCGGGGCATGTACAACGGTGACCAAGCGAGGAAAAAAGTGCTGATTGAGCATGGTTTCCGCTTGCCCAGTGCGGCGGATAATCGTCCCTTGAAGGCAGAGGAATTTTGGACGAAAGTGAATCAATGTATTTTTGTTTCAGCAACACCAGGAGACTGGGAGATTGAACAGTCGGAGAATCGAGTGGTGGAACAGGTGATTCGCCCGACGGGTGTAGTTGACCCAGAAATCTTTGTGCGTCCCACAGAAGGGCAAATTGATGACCTCTTGGGTGAAATTAAGGAACGGGTGAAGCGGAAAGAACGGACGTTGGTAACCACCCTCACTAAGCGCATGGCGGAGGATTTAACCGAATACTTGCAAGAACGAGGCATTCAGGTGCGTTATTTGCACTCAGAAATTCAGTCGATTGAACGGATTGAAATCTTGCAAGCGTTGCGTGAAGGGGAGTTTGATGTATTGATTGGGGTTAATTTGTTGCGGGAAGGGTTGGATTTGCCAGAGGTGTCTCTGGTGGCAATTTTGGATGCGGATAAGGAAGGGTTTTTAAGGGCGGCGCGATCGCTCATTCAAACGATTGGACGTGCGGCGCGTCATGTGCGGGGGCAAGCGATTATGTATGCGGATAATCTCACCGATAGCATGATTAAAGCGATTGATGAAACGGAACGGCGTCGCGGAATTCAGCTTGCCTATAACAAGATGCATGGAATTACGCCTCAGCCGATTGTTTCCAGAGCTAGTAATTCGATTCTGGCGTTTTTAGCTGTGTCGCGGCGGTTGAATGCTCAACAATTGGAAGAGGTTTATGAACAGGCGGATGATTTGTCTTTAGAGGAGATTCCGCAGTTAATTACCCAACTGGAAGCGCAGATGAAGGATGCCGCCAAGAATTTGGAGTTTGAGGAGGCGGCGAAGTATCGCGATCGGATTAAGCATTTAAGAGATAAATTGGTGGGTCATTAGCTTTGAAACTGTCCCAACGACTCCTTTCAAGATCCCTGCCTAGCACGGCGTGCCAGAGATATAACCCTGGGACGCGCTCCCCCCTTGGAAAAGTCTAATCCCAAACGGAAGATTTCGGGCATATAATACTCATCGCCTTCACGCATAACCACACCGTTATCTTCTAATATTTTCATTTCTTCTAGAGATAGTTGGGTCTCATCTCGTGTGAAAGGGATCTTCTTTTTGTCAGAAGGAAGGTTTCGTAACTTCAAGAAAACACTTTTCAACGCTGTATTTTCCTGCTCAATCTCCCCAATTTTTTCGCTACTGCATTCGGGTAGCGCCCCTCTAATTGCTGTAGGCACGAGGATACGATCCTGCCAGCGAGTGTCATTGATGGACTTACTAGCTGCAAGATGTAAAAGACGTACCAGATCTCGTGATTGGATTTGACCATTGAAGTCAGAGAGCGCATCGATGACAAACCTAGCCGAACGTGCTTCTTTGGAGCGATCACTACCCAGTTTTTTCCCCCATAGAGGAACTAGAGCTTGGGTCAGTTCCTCTTCATCCATCTCCTGAAGTTTTTCGACGTTAAGATTTGGAAGGATATTGGCTTGCCTACTGACCCAAGCAACCAATCGTAGTGCTTCTTCCTGACTCCACTTCAAGGCATAAGGCTCATATCGAGACATCATTTGGGCAGCATTTTGGCGCACAGCAGAAAGCACCATATCACGTCTTACAAAAGTTATAATTCCCAAAGGACGCTCCGGTTGCTGCTCGAGCCACTCTGGAACTTGCTGAAGTAGAGCGCGTAGAGCTTTCTGTTGAGCTTCGTCATTAGCAAAGTTTTGGAAAAGGTCTTCAAGACCATCAATGACTACGACCAAGTGCTGTTTATTCTCGACCAGATGAGCCGTCAAAACCCGACCAGCACCCTCTTGTTCAGGTTGACATCCCACAGCCCAAGCGATCGCATCTAGCCAACGCTCTCGCCACTGACCTTCATGAAGTGTCTGGTAACAGCCGTCTCTAATATGATCGCTAATTTTGCCATAAGGTAGCGGCTCCCTAAACTTTAGTGCCCCTGCTGCATTCATCTGAACTTGCTCCACCAGTTTTTTAGCTGAGTCCTTCAGGTTTTCTGAACGCAAAATTGGGCAAATTAATGCCTTAATCTGGACTTCAGTTGCACAAGCATCTTGGGCAAAATTTTGCCAGTTTGCTCGGCGAACGATCTGTAGGAAAGTGTAAGTTTTTCCCGAACCTTTAGAACCAACAACTACTGTAATAGGCACTTGTCGCCGATGATCTGAAGCCAAGCGACGCAGAGGGAGAGTAGCCAAGAAATCTTCTGCTTCTGCGTTCTCGGCATAGACCAGTTTTTTAGCTATATCTCTGAGTCTTTCTCTTTGTGACTTTAAACTCGGAAGGCTTTCTGCAAGGGGTTCGCTCTGTTGACTCGGTAACCACTCCAGAAGGGAACGTACAGCATCAACAAGACCCGAACGCTGAAGCCGAGTAATGACATCTTCCCAAGTCGGAGGCAAAGCCAGTAAGCTATCAGCAAATGGTGTAATTACTCTGACAAGTTCGCTATCGTCTTCTAGGAATGGTTGAGCTGCCTCCAGCAGTTTCTTTTCTGATTCCACAACCAAA
>DATNQL010000682.1:0-5457 GCA_036704025.1 Stenomitos sp. | reverse complement strand
GACGCTAGCTTCCACTGAGTGCGACAGTTTTTTTTTAAAACCTAGCTATAGCAAGCGTTTCAGCCAAGGTTACAAAACTGATCAAATTGATCAGTTTTGATCGACTAAAGGTTACACAGCTCCCAAAAACCAGGTCGCTATTCTAGTTCAACCAATAAAAACTGCACCGCCGCACTCTGCCCAAGAACTGTTAGAGCAAAATCTGCGTGACTCGACGCTGGCGGCTGTTGTTGAACAGCTTTCCAATGGGAATTGTGAGCATGGTTTCTGTATGGCGTTACCTTAATAGAAATTGTCCGATTTGCTCCGGCGCTCGTCGCGATTGCCGAGAGAACACCCAGAATCATCTGATTCACTGCCGCCACGATGTTGGGGAAGTCCCTGGCTACAAGGAAGTAGGAGTTGATCAACACGGCTTCTTCATGTGGGCTGTTGATGACGGGAACACTCGCAAAGAAGAATTAGAACTCAAAAGACGCTCAAGAGAAGCCCTAAAGCAGCGACGGCTCCAACAAGAGCGAGACAGACTCTCCCAGCTACTTTCTTGTTCACAGCGAGATATCCAAATCAGAAAGCTTTTAGCTCAACTGGGATTAAAGGCTGCCCATAAAGCCGACTTGCACCGACGCGGCTTAACCGATTCTCAGATTGAGGCTGGACTGTTTCGCTCTGTCGAACCCTGGCAGAAGCTCGATAGAGAAATTAGCCACTCTTTAGCTGGTGTTAATATTACGGGTCGTGGACTAACTAACTCTCACTCCGGTTATCTCTGCCCAGTCTGGAACCCTCAAGGGCTCCTAATTGGATGGCAGTTGCGCTTAGACACAGCTAAAGATGGGGGCAAGTACCGCTGGCCCACCAGTGCCAGTAAAAAACGCCCAAACGGGCCAACGGCCCATTTACCTAATGGTGAATTACCCCTCACCTGCTGCCGTCCCCTTGAAGAGACACCCCTCATCCATACCATTGGACTCATCGAAGGCATCAGTCCCAAACCCTTCATCACCGCCCAGTTACGAGCGCAAATTATCATCGGCGCGGCTGGGGGAAACTTCGCGGCTAGCCCCGAAACCCTAAAAGCCTACCTCGATACCCTATCGACTGAACTTGGTACAAAACAGCTCACCCTCTACCCCGATGCGGGTGCCATCAGTAACAGCCATGTGATGCGACAATATCGGCGGCTTAAAGAACTGGTGACTCGCTGGGGCTACACGCTCCGTGTAGCCTGGTGGAACCAAATTGACAAAAATGCAGATAAAGACGCCGACGAACTGCTGGCAGCGGGCAGAGGAGAGGAAATTGAAGAGATTACCTGGGCTGAGTTCGAGGCAGAAGCCCGCAATCCTCATCGAATTTACCAGGAAATCCTCAATCTTTTCCAGAAGACAAAAGCATTCATCCAGCGCCCCCGTGGTGGCTTTGGGAAAGTACCACAACACCCAGAACTACAACCCGGCCAAAAACCCACTGCGGTTAATGGAAAAAAGCCCGTTCAACCCAATACTACTACACCGACATCAGGTACTCTGAGCTATATTCCCGGTCAGCTACCGACACCACTTGAGTATCGGGACATGAATTGTCCCAGGATAACTTTCCATCAGGGGCAGCGCCTGCAACTGTGGCAAGAAGCTGTCACTAAAGGTTGGAAGCATATCCTAGATAAGTCAGCACCGGGACTGGGTAAATCGCACGCCGCCGGGATGGCTTTACCCGATGCCTTTGCTGTGGAGAAGCTGTGGTATTTTGCTTTTGATCACAGAAATCCCACCACTGGCGTCATTGAGCAGAACTATACAGATTTGCCCGTGCGAAATGATGGCATGAAGATTGACCCTACCCGTCAAACACCGTTAGGGAATAACGTTGTAATCTGGCCCAAGCCAGATGAAGAACCCGATACCCCAGGGAACTGTCATAGAACACCGTTGTTCGCACTGATGCGAGATAACAATATCAAAGGTGCTTTGAGTTCCACTGAGTCACCGATTTGCGCTGGGTGTAAGCTGAACAATCTTTGCCAGGGTTCATCTGGAGCCGGGTACGGATTCAGGAACCAACGTAAACATGCGCTCAAATCATCTCGCAACCGCGCTCACCCTGACTCAGCACCGACGCCTGTTGAGTTCCCTTATGAGAAAAATGGGGCGTTCTGGGATGAAGCTGGAACGCTGATTCAGCCGATGGAAACTGTCACAGCTACCCTTGGGGATTTGGAACGGGTAATGGGGGAACTGGAACACATTGCACCGGAGTTACATTCGTTACTCAAACCGCTGGCGCTTGCCCTCACACCGCTGTTTAACCAACAACTGTTGCCTCCCTCTCGTTATGGCTTTGATGATGCGGCTATCCGGGCGCTGCTACCCCAAAAGCCAGAAAACTTGACACAGATTATCCGGCAGTTAGAGGCGATTCTACAGCCCGACTTCGATTTCATCCATCAACCCGATTGCATTGATTTTGATAAAACTATTTCTCGCCCAATGCGTCGGCTGGTGCGAGAGTACTTTGCTTCATACGCTTATCGAGAAGCCGCAACCGGACTGGAAAATGTTTTCCTTAACTGGTTCGTACCATTCCTTAGAGTGTGGAATGGCTTCTCCGGAGCGCTACGCTGCGAGAAAGGTTACTTAACCATTTTTAGCAGAAGCACTCGTCATACCGATGTGATTAAGTCATTGAAGTTTAATATCTATCTCGATGGCACGATATCAGCCAAACGGTTGGGGCTGCTTTTGGATATCGCTCCAGAGTACATCCTGGTGATTGAACAATGGCATCCCGTTCGCCACAATCTCAGGATTTTTCAAGTCACTGGGATGGGCAAATTGGGCAAAGAGCGGTCTAATGGACTTAAACAACGGGTGCAAGCGCTCAGGAGTGAGTTATTGCGGCGTCACCCTAACATTGCCTTTGGGGACTGGAAAGCTCAAGCCGAAGATGGGGATGGGCAATGGTTTGTCAATCTGCGCGGTAGTAATGAATTTCAACATCGTTCAGCTCTGGCTGTCTTTGGCATTCCTTACCAGAACATTGGTTATCTACAAGCTCTCTATCAGACGCTTACAGGCTGTTATACTTCGCTGAATGAGGAATTACCCGGTGAAGGTTTACAGCGCTTTATAGATGCTCATGTAGAGGCTGATATCGAGCAAGCGATGGAGAGGTTGCGAGGGCTTATCCGTCCTTGTGAGCAACTGACGTTCTATTTTGTGGGTGATTATGACTTGAGTTTTTTGGGTGTGCCTGTTGAGCCGGTAGAGGCTTTTATGATTGCACCTCTTGCTGGCACGGCTGTTCAAATCACTCGTTGGAAAATTCAGCAGGCTTTTAGGCAGCTAATGGTAAGTGGGGAGAAAATCACCCAACAGAAGCTGGCGCTAGAAGCTGATATTACTCAAGGGAGGTTGAGCCAGATTGCGGCTGAGTTTGGGGGTTGGCAAGTCCTCAAGAAAATATTAGCCGCGCTATTAGATGGCAATAATAGCGAAATTAATAATTTTTTGGGTTTGTCTGAGGAAGAAAGATGGATGGCTCAAACTTACTTACCGTTGGTTGTTGATGAGACTCATCCAGAGGTACTCTCTGAAATTGGGATGGCGGTGAAAGCTTACGGAGTTAAAGGCTTTTTGAGGATTCTTCAGTCCTGTTCCATTTTCACTCAAATTCGACTGTTGAGCCGGATATTTGAGGTGATGCCGGAGGGTGTGCGACAGGAATTGAGGCAGGTGGCCATGGGGAGTGCTTGAAGCTTTGCGATTGATGCGATCGCACATCGAGAGATGCCTCAATCGTTGTTGTAAATATACGCTGTTTTTGTCTTGGGCTTGGGATCTAACCAAGACGTGAGTTTTTGCAATACCTCGAACACCTCATAGGCTCGTTGAGCCATCTTTCTAGTGTAAGCCCCATTCTTATCGCTATACCGGAAGCTAAATTCTACTACAACAGGTTTTTCTGCATTATTGTCATACCAGGCAATCAGAGCACACTCGGCATTGACTTTAGGTTCTTTCCTAAGAAGAAATTCACCCCCTTTGATAACAAGTTCACGCACAGAATGCTTGACGATGTGGATAGCTTCCTCTCCAGTGTAGTTAGTGAGCTTATCTGCCAGATCTGGATAAAGCTGAATTACATCGTTCAATGTATTGAAATGTTTCGTAGCTGCAATCGTCTGGGTTGTGGAGAAACTGTATAACACCGTAAAGGGAGATTTAATATCCTCTTCAAACTTGGTTTTTCCTTGACTCACATCACGGGCATTCATATTCCGGTCTTGAGCAATATAACGGTCTGGATGACGGAATTTCAGAGTTATTTCCCGTTCATCTGTACTCGTATCACGTCTCACACGAAAGATGTAATCGTTGCCGTATAGGAGATGGGGGGTATCTGTATCGTAAAAATCGATAATTCGCCTGTCTTTAATCTTTTTCAGGCTACCGTCTGTCTTGAGGTCAAGCGGATTAATGGCTTGAGTAAAAGCATCCCAGAATGTGTTTGCAGCATTCAAAACTTGTGACTCGTTACCTGCGAATTGCTCCGTTTGGAGCATAACCTTATATTCCCGTGCAACAACTTTTTCTTCCATGATTTCTTCAATCCTGAACGCTTGCTTTGTAGATTCTGAATTACACACAATTTGATTAGGTCAACACTACTGCTCAGCCGCCTAGACAGAGCAGTACTAGGGGTCGCGTCTTTTCGTCCGATCCTGGAATAGGAAAAGCGAGCGCGTTTTTGAGGCCGCTCGTACACAGTCAGAGATAGGCAGGTAGAGCAGGTAGAGTTGAAGATGTAGCCTGACTCCACCCGCTTTTTCCCTAACCTAGACCCAAGCGGAAAGCGATCTTATTTGCCCACTCTGGAAAATCAATAAGGGGATTACGATTGCCTTGCTTCTCAAAAATCGCCGCATTCCTGTGTTTTTCGTATTCCGTAGGTGGAAAATCTTGATGCCATTCCAGAAGCGTTTCTAGCCGCTCTGTCTTGTATTCTCTTTCGGTTTTATTGATATCTCCTGAATAGCGAAGCATGAAGTAAAGCGTTGCCCGTGCAACTGCTCCCTTACCTTTACTTGGCTCGAACTTAGCCCCAGACAGTTTGCCACACTTATCCCGGATGATATCTCTCTCCTCAAAGTCGTCAAAGTCAAAATAGGGATAGTTGCTCCGAAAACTATTGCACGCGATTTGACAAGCAAACAAATGATGTAGATCACCCCGCATCGGCTCAGCCTTATCGAACCAAGACTGCGGAACAACATGTTCACAGTTGTAAGGCAAACTCGCCTCTAGCAAGTCAAGTTCCTTTTCATATCGCTCTTGAGTCAGCGTTGACTCTTTTAACTTGAGTTCCTTAGTTCGCAAAGTTCGGAGTTGGTCGATGCGGAAATCGTCCCGAATCAGATCTTCTGGCTCGAAGGTTTGCCCAGAATAAATGCTACGG